>DIKB01000065.1 GCA_002421445.1 Dehalococcoidia bacterium UBA5629
GCTGCGTGCAGCAGTGCGGCTGGGGCGTGTACGACTTCAACGAGCGGCCCCTGCCGCACGACGAGAAGTGCCGCGCGTGCCACCGCTGCGTGACGTACTGCCCGGCGCACTGCATCACCATCGAGAAGAACACGCTGGCGTTCCGCGACAACGACAACTGGTCGGCCGACGCCCGCAAGGCGGTCTGGCGCCAGGCGGACACCGGCGGCGTTCTGCTCACCTCGATGGGCAACCCGCGCCCGTACGAGCGCATCTTCGACAAGCTGGTGCTCGACGCGTGCCAGGTCACCAACCCGTCGATCGACCCGCTTCGTGAGCCGATGGAGCTTCGTACCTTCCTCGGCAGGAAGCCCGACAGCGTCGCCGTCGAGATGGACGGAAAGGGCGGCTACCGCCTTGCCGAGGGCGCCGGCATGAAGAACAACGTCGAGCTGGCGGTCCCGCTCATCTTCGGACCCATGTCGTACGGATCGGTGTCGCTCAACGTGCACCGGTCGCTCGCGCTTGCCGCCGAGCGGCTCGGCATCCTGATGAACACGGGCGAGGGCGGTCTGCACGAGGACCTCTATCCATACCAGGACCACGTGATCGTGCAGGTCGCGTCGGGACGCTTCGGCGTGACCCCCGAGCTGCTGCAGCGCGGCGCCGCCATCGAGATCAAGATCGGCCAGGGTGCAAAACCGGGGATCGCCGGACACCTCCCCGGTGAAAAAGTGAGTTCCGAGGTATCGCTGACCAGGATGATACCCCAGGGTTCCGATGCCCTTTCTCCGGCGCCGCATCACGATATCTATTCTATCGAAGATTTGTTGCAGCTTATACATGCTTTAAAGGAAGCGACCAATTATACAAAACCGATATCGGTTAAGATAGCCGCCGTTCACAACGCCGCTGCCATTGCCAGTGGTATCGTGCGCGGCGGAGCTGATATCGTAGTTATAGACGGATTCAGAGGCGCCACCGGAGCTGCTCCCAAGGTCATCAGGGATAATGTAGGTATCCCCATCGAACTGGCGCTGGCTTCGATCGACACCAGGCTCAGGCAGGAAGGTATACGAAACAAGGCATCTATTGTCGTCTCCGGCGGTATACGTAACAGCGGCGACGTGGTCAAAGCTATAGCACTTGGTGCCGATGCAGTGAACATCGGTACCGCCGCGCTTATAGCACTGGGTTGCCACATCTGCCAGCAATGTCATACCGGAAAATGCTCCTGGGGAATTTGCACCAGCGACCTGCGGTTGACCAAGAGAGTTAATCCTGAAGTCGGTGCCCGTAGGTTAACGAATTTGATTCGTGGCTGGAGTTTAGAGATAAAAGACATACTGGGCGGTTTGGGGGTTAATGCTATAGAGAGCCTCAGGGGTAACCGTTTACATTTAAGAGGCATCGGTTTAACCGATACCGAGCTTCAAATCCTGGATGTCAGGGCTGCAGGGAGTTAAAAATGAATATTAATAGTAAAACCTCAGTAAAAATAGATACTTGTGGCATTTACTACCGGGACCTGAATGCAAGACTGAGGGAAGCAATGCAAAATGGTGCGCAGAATATAGAATTGACCAATGTCTGCGGGCAGAGATATATCGGAACAGATTTAAATAAACCGGTGGACATTGAGATTGTCGGAACGCCGGGCAACGACCTCGGTTCATTCATGGATGGCCCGCAAATCGTTGTTCAGGGCAATGCACAGGATGGCTGCGGCAACACCATGAATAACGGAAAAATCATTGTGCATGGGCATGCCGGCGATGTTCTCGGACTGGCGGCACGGGGCGGGACTATTTTTATCAGAGACGGCGTCGGTTATCGATGCGGTATTCACATGAAGGAATACGGAGAACAGAAGCCTGTGCTGGTAATCGGTGGCTCGGCACAGGACTTTCTCGGCGAATATATGGCTGGAGGTACCCTCATTGTACTGGGTCTGGATTTAAAGAAAGGTGAAGGGCACAGAGCCAAATATATTGGCACCGGCATGCACGCCGGATCCATTTATTTACGGGGCACCGTAGACAATTATCAGCTTGGAAAAGAGGTCGGCACTGCAGAATTAACCGAGACAGATACGCCAATCCTTGAACGATACGTTCACGAATACAGTGAGTATTTCGGTGTTGACACCGCCAAGATTTTAGATGCCAAATTTATTAAACTATTTCCGCTGTATCTAAGGCCTTACGGAACGCTATACGCCTACTAACAGTGTGTGAGATAAACGATATGGTCATGCAAGAGGTCCGTGATGTCGAGAAGAAGATCGCAGCTATACTGCGAGAAATTGAAGAAGGTAGGTACATGCAAATTTATTATGGCGGAGAAATCAAGCGATGCACTGTTTGAGATCCCCGTCCGTTTGAATAAGATCGGATTTGTGTTGTTGAGCAGTTTTAATCCGGCTGCCGCCGCCGCAGAAGCCGGGATTGAGGTAACCTGTAAAGCAATGAGCGGTCTTGTCCCTATCGACTGTTTGAAAAGATTTGATGATGTCATGAGAGGCGGATAGCAAAAATGGTGAAAGCAAAACACCGGGTACTGATTCTCGGTAATGACACGACAGAAGTGGGCAGAATAAAATCTCAACTGGAGTTGCAGGATTTCGCCTGTATAACAGCTCAACCCGGTGATGAAGCAATAATCGTAGCAGCTCTTGCTGTAATCGATATAGACAGCATTACGATCCCAAGTCAGATAGAATCTCTATTGACGGCACTCAGGCAAAAAGAACAGATCCCTGTAGTCGCTCTGCTTCAACCAAACGAGCTACATATACTTCGGGCTCATTCCGATGTCGAAGACTTTATGTTAAAGCCATGGGATGTCCGGGAACTGGTTTTTCGCATACAGAGAATTATTCGACGTATCGAGAGTTCGAATAGTAATGTTATTGTGTGCAATGACCTGCGCATCGACACCGATAAATGCGAGGTATCAATAGCAGGAGAACTGCTGGACCTGACCTTTACAGAATATGAACTATTGAAATATCTCGCATCCAATAGAGGCAAGGTATTCAGCCGTGAAGCTCTCCTCACCGATGTCTGGGGTTATAACTACTATGGCGGCGAGCGAACAGTTGACGTGCATATTCGGAGGTTACGGAGCAAAATTGAAGTCGGCGCACGCATTTTTGTTGAAACCGTCAGAAATATCGGCTATAAATTCGACGATTTCTCCGCAAAAATCCCTAAAAAAGGCTGAAATCGCTGTTTTTTAACATGATTGTAACATTTCCGTAACCTGACAGAAATAAGATTTTGCGATCATTTAAAGAGTAATAACGAGAGGAGGTGCCGCACTTAGATAAACGCATTATTATGATACAATTTCTTAATATCGGTGTAATAAGGTGTAATAATAAGTAAGGAGGTTTACTTTAATCATGGCAGACTCAAAGATAAAAGGCGTTGATGCAAAAGAATACGTTCTTAAAACATCAAAAGAACACAATGTAAAATTTGTCCATCTATGGTTCACTGACGTCCTGGGCGTGCTCAAAAGTTTCGCTATCACCATCGATGAACTGGAAACCGCACTGAATGAAGGCATGGGATTCGATGGTTCATCTATTGAAGGCTTTTGCCGCATAGATGAAAGCGATATGATCGCTTTGCCCGATCCCGGCACATTCCGTCTGCTTCCATGGAGACCAACAGAGGATGCAGTCGGACGGATGTTCTGCGATATCTATAAACCGGATGGTGCCCCGTTCGATGGCGACCCCCGCCATGTCCTGAAAAAGAATCTCAAGAAGGCCGCAGATATGGGCTACACATTTTACGTTGGTCCCGAGCTTGAATATTTCTATTTCAAGAATTCGAAGGGCACTGAGTTCCTCGATGCCGGCGGCTATTTTGATATGGTGCCGCTCGATATGGCGCAGGATCTGAGGAGAGAGACTGTCCTGACCCTGGAGAAAATGGGGATCGGTGTAGAATACTCTCATCATGAGGTAGCGCCGAGCCAGCACGAGATAGATATGCGCTATACCGATGCGTTGACCATGGCAGATCAGGTCATGACCTACCGCTTAATTGTAAAACAGGTAGCGTTACAACATGGTTTCCATGCTACATTCATGCCAAAACCGGTATTCGGTGTTAATGGCAGCGGTATGCACGTTCATCAATCCCTGTTTAAGGGCAATACCAATGCGTTTTTCGACGCGTCGGATAAATATAGCCTGTCCAAAACAGCCAAACAGTACATTGCAGGCATCCTCAAGCATGCCCCGGAGATCACAGCGATCAATAACCAGTGGGTGAACTCCTACAAACGACTGGTGCCGGGCTATGAGGCGCCGGTATATATCACATGGGCACGCCGTAATCGATCCGATCTGGTTCGTGTCCCTGAGTACAAACCGGGAAGAGAAAAAGCAACCAGAATGGAATTACGCTCTCCTGATCCCGGCTGCAACCCTTATCTCTGCTTCAGCGTCATGCTGGCTGCCGGACTTGAAGGCATCGAGAAAGGCTATGAATTACCTCCACCCGTAGAAGAAAATGTCTATCATATGTCCGACAAAGATAGAAAGCGCAGAGGCATTAAGACGTTGCCGGGAAGCCTTGCAGAAGCCGTTCAACTTGTCGAAAAGAGCGATCTGGTAAAGAAAACTCTGGGCGATCATGTTTTTAATGCTTTTATCGAAAACAAGAAGATCGAATGGGATATGTACCGCACTCAGGTAACCAATTGGGAGATTGAAAGGTACCTGCCAATAATATAAACTTAGTGCATGCGTAAGTTACGGATAGGTCTTGCCCAGATCAATACAACCGTTGGCGATTTTTCCGGCAACCTTGAGAAAATGCTCAGGGCAGTTGCTGAAGCCAGATCGATGGGTGTTGATCTGATAACATTCCCCGAGCTTGCCATCTGTGGTTATCCTCCGGAGGACCTCTTATTCAAGCCAAGGTTCATTGATGAGAACCTGAAATACCTGGATAGGCTTGTTGAGGGGTCCTCTGGCATTAGTATCATTGTCGGCTTCATCCATTCTAAAGAGGATATTTATAACGCCGCCGCTCTTATTCATGACGGAAAACTGGCAGCTGTCTATAAAAAAATGTATCTGCCCAACTATGGCGTGTTCGATGAGAACCGTTACTTCCAGGCCGGAGATCAATGCCCTGTTTATGTTATAGGTGGTGTCGGCATAGGCATTACCATCTGCGAAGATCTGTGGTATGAAGCTGGGCCTGCCACAGTGCAGGCGTATGCCGGCGCAGAGGTTATAGTCAATATCAGCGCTTCCCCCTATCACATGGGCAAAGGAAACTTCAGAGAGCGGATGATAGGGATACGCGCCTCCGATAATTTGACAATCATTGCCTATAATAACCTCGTCGGTGGTCAGGATGAGCTTGTCTTTGACGGCAATAGCTTGATACTTGATGAACACGGAACGGTCATCGCACGAGGCAAACAATTTGAAGAGGATATGATCATTGCTGATCTGGACATCGAATCTGTGTTTCGCAGCCGTCTTCATGACCCGCGATGGCGCAAAGAGACACTTCTCAGAGGCAGCGAATCACGATACGAATCCAAACAGTTTATCTCAGAAAAATTTTCGGATGCACCGAAGCCGCCATTATCTGCCGCTCAATCGAAGGTTCGAGTTCTCCCCGGTGAGGTATACCATGCTCTCGTCCTCGGTACTCATGATTATGTGATCAAAAACGAATTTCAAAAGGTAGTCATTGGCCTCTCCGGTGGAGTTGATTCCAGTATAGTAGCAACAATCGCTGTCGATGCCCTCGGCGCTGATAACGTAATCGGCGTATCAATGCCTTCACGATTCACGTCCGAAGAAAACAAAACAGACGCTAAACTACTTGCTGATAATCTCGGCATAAAACTGTTAACGATACCTATCGAAAATGCCTATACATCCTATCTGGATTCGCTGGCAGACACATTTACCGGAACCAGTCTGAATAGTACCGAGGAAAACATCCAGGCGCGTATCAGGGGCAACTTCCTGATGGCGTTATCCAATAAATTTGGCTGGCTGGTACTGACAACGGGAAACAAGAGTGAATATGCTACGGGATATACAACACTCTATGGTGATATGGCTGGAGGCTTTGCGGTAATCAAAGATGTGCCGAAGACGCTGGTGTACGAAGTAGCAAAATACCGTAACGATCTCGCAGGAAAGTCCTTAATACCCGATTCGGTATTAACCAAAGAACCAAGTGCTGAACTGCGTCCCAATCAGCGCGATGTGGATAGCCTGCCTCCATACGCTGTCCTTGATCCGATTTTAACCGCATATGTTGAGCAAGATAAGAGCATTGAGCAAATCATCGACATGGGATTTCCAGAGGATGCTGTGAAACGCGCAGCAAGGCTGGTTGATACCAGCGAATATAAACGAAGGCAATCACCTCCGGGCATTAAGATTACATCGAGGGCATTTGGCAGAGATAGAAGGCTGCCATTAACCAGCCGATTTAGAGGACAGTAACACATGATACAAAATTCCGGCGCAGATACAGAACGAAAAATACTGGCGATACTTCAGGTGCTCAGCGAATCATCTGAGTCGTTGGGTTCGATCACTATAGCCCGAAAACTCGTGCCGCTCGGTTATTCATTGAGCGAACGCGCTATCAGATATCACTTCCGGATCGCCGATGAGCGGGGTTATACCCAATCACTGGGACGTGACGGCAGGATGATCACCGCCAAAGGACGCGAAGAACTGCAGCTGGCGCTGGCACCCGATAAATTAAGCTTTATCCTGGAAAAACTTGAGACACTGGCATTTCGGACGACATTCAATCCCAAAAAACGATCGGGACTCGTCCCCATTAATGTCTCGCTATTCGATAAGGATAAATACCCCAGAGCACTTGGCGCGATGCAAAAGGCTTTCAGGTCAAAAATCAGGATTAGTGAGTTTGTAGCAACGGCCGAAGAGGGAGAGAAGCTGGGAGATATTGTCATTCCTGCAGGAAAAATAGGCATGGCTACTATCTGCAGTGTGGTTATCAATGGAGTGCTACTCAAGGGCGGTGTTCCTATCGATTCCAAATTTGGCGGCGTTCTCGAGTTACGCAATGGCGAGCCGAAACGTTTTATTGCCATCATCAACTACGGAGGCACATCGCTTGATCCGTCGGAGCAATATATAAGAGCACGAATGACATCCGTTCTCGAATCGATATCTTCGGGCAATGGCCGCATCCTGGCAAACTTTCGTGAGATTCCTTCTCTTTCAAGAGAACTGGTAGCTGAACTTCTGGCACAGCTTAACGACGCCGGGATAGATGGGATGTATTCTCTGGGTGAAATCGGTGAAACGGTATGCCAGATTCCTGTAGGCAATAACCGTGTCGGACTGATGCTGTTGGGCGGATTAAACCCCGTGGCAACAGTTGTCGAATCCGGCATCGAAGTAGAAAATATCGCTGAAAGCGGCGTGATGGATTTCAAACAGCTCGTGCGCTTCAGAGATTTATAAAAGCCCCTTTCTTCATCGGAATAATGTTCGCCATCGTTTTTCTCTCTACAGGCAAACGTCCTTAAAAATCAGCCTGACTCGCCTGAGCGTGAAAGGAATAACGAGAGAAGCAGCTATCAATGCATATAAACAATCGTTTATATGCATTTTCAATATTTTCTTAAACCATGTCAACAATCTTTTACAATATTATTGCTTAAGCTCAACTGTGGTTGGCAGAGATCATATATTTAACAATCATCTCGCCTCGATACCTATTATGATTGAACTGAGCCATATTTTTTGATGAATTTTTCTTGAAGATTATTGACATATGCATAATAGTCTATATAATGATAAGTTATTGTTTACATACTAAAGCGCAAGAACCGTAGCAAATATTGTGATAAAGGAGAAAACGATGAGCGATCTGCAGAAAACTACCCCGGCGCAGGAAACCGCAGCGACAGAAGCGGCAACACCCCAGAAAAAGAAGACGTTTTGGGAAAAATTCTTTAACTTTTTGATGATGGGCGGGTTCCTGCTGGTTCTGATTCTGGGCGCTGTTATCGCCGTAATCATTGCTAGCGTCTTCAAATGCCAATGAGTTTTAGTGGCTAGTAGTAGTGTAATCCACGGTAATATATTGCTTTTAAATTGAGGTATCATGACGAAAAAAACACGAAGTAAAAGAATGAGATCCGCAACACCACGTGCTGCTGTTGTCGAAAATACAAAAAGCGGACTGAAACCGATGGCTGTTGAGAAGCTGCCAGATCGAAAGTCTGTGACTAAACAACATGCGGGAGAAGCTGATTTTACACGCAAGTATGAATATATTGGCAAAGATTTGCGGCGTATTCTCTTAATTGCCGTTCCGATGCTACTTGTGATTATTATTTTATCGTTTTTCATAAATTGAAAACAGGTATATGACAGCCAAAGCTCTGCTTTGGCTGTCATATGATCATTAGCTATGTAACTGCCTTTTCTGGTACAATTTCATAG
>DIKB01000014.1:0-434 GCA_002421445.1 Dehalococcoidia bacterium UBA5629
GCAGGCAATTTCCGCACAATGGATGAGAGAGTTGCAGTGAGGACGATGATAGGTGCGATCATCGGTACTATCATTCTCTACAGGTTGGAATTAAGAGATAGCCCGTACCGAAAATCTAATATCGACGTCATGGCAAAAGAGATAAGCTCGTTATTCCTCCATGGATTAAAAAATCGATGATTATACCGGAATTGAAATGTTGAACGATGTGAAATCGGCACTATTTCTCTTTTATAAATACATCACCCGCGGGAATAAGTGGACGCTGGTACTCACCATACTGGTTACTANNCTGGCATTCATCGAGATAAATTTCATCTCCGGCATATTGAGCGGCGCGGTCGCATTAACGTACAAGCAAGCCCAGGATGTTTACATATCGAATATCGTCATTCAGCCGGGAAAAGATGCAACAGGCAAGAGCGAAGATTATA
>DIKB01000014.1:453-608 GCA_002421445.1 Dehalococcoidia bacterium UBA5629
CGTTATCGATTGTTGTTCGAGATATTCCACAGGAGCAATCATCACATACGATCCGGATAAAACGGGCAAGGATGTCAGATCGATAAGCTGGCCGGTGAAATCAATTAACCGTGATGAAGAGATCAAAGTAATCGATATACATAAGTATATGGTTG
>DIKB01000014.1:755-3206 GCA_002421445.1 Dehalococcoidia bacterium UBA5629
TTTGCCGATATGACGATCTTCGTCACGCAGAAGGAAATGGAATCCGTCCTGGGATTGCGTGATCGCGCCTCCGAGATTTTAGTTAAAACATCTCCCGAGTACTCTCAGCAGTACTACATAAGTGAGCTTTCCGGCGGCGAACAACAGCGGGTAGCTATCGCCCGCGCGCTGGTAAACAAATCGAAGATACTATTTGCCGATGAGCCGTGCGCCAGCCTCGATTCGGAGAATAAAGGAATCGTTCTCAGGTTGCTCAGGCAGCTTTGCGATGATCTCGGTCAGACGATTCTCATGGTAACGCATGAGCCGGATCAACGGGAATTTACCGACCGGGTCATCTGGCTAAGAGACGGTTTAATCGAAAAAGAGGAGACAATAAGCGAAGATGTCCGTGAACATGCCGTACATAATAGCTACAGCGTCGACGTGCACGTATAGAATGAACGCCGAAAGAGAACTTGAGTCGATGCTGTTTCACAAGTAACGTTGTTTGATTGCTTTAACGAGCGTTATAATGTGTGGATAAGGGAGAATGCAAGGATATGAAGAGAATAATACTGATTGCCCTGCTGTTGATCACAGTTGTTGCCGTGCCCGGTCTCTCCAGCTGTGCCGAGGCGCAGAAAGAGGCTTCGAGCATGCAGGTCGCCGAAGTAAAAAAAGGCGACCTGATTATCGGCGTAACGGCAGATGGCAATCTTGAGATGCCACACGAGGTCAAGCTCAGGTTTGGCACGTTCGGCACGGTAAAGAATATCTATGTAAAGAAGGGCGATAGAGTCAAGGAAGGAACGCTGCTGGCGAGACTTGACAGTTCTTCACAACGTAAGACTATCGCTAAAGCTATTAACGACCTCCAGCTTGCATATAACCAACTAACCACCATCGCTTGTTGTCGTGTAATGGGATATCCCCGTTATTATCCCAATACGACGGCGCTCATCCGTTTCCAACAGGCTCAAAAAGAGATGAACACAGCACGAACACTGATCAAAACAGGCAATTATAAGGATGCCATGATCAATGTGAGGCTGGCTCAATATGATATCGACGGCAGCCTGGAAATACTGGAAACGCCTCCTCCTTTTTTGCAGGGGAAATGGCCTTCAAATCAAACGGTGAGCGATTCCGAGTCTAATGAGCAGCCCTATCCCCGGACAATTGAAGCAATCGCACTGCTGAAGAGCAACAAAACCGCGGTGGTGAAAATCCAGTCTCTTGTCGAGCAGGGAAATTATCCCGTGTCAATCAATGCCATCGGCAGCCTTCTGGAGGATATGCAGATATCGCAGGTTGCCGTGAAGGGAGTTGTCGGACAGGTAGCTATTTATGGTCTTACAACGCCGGATGTACCGACAACGCTTGAATATATGAAGCCGGTCTCTGATGCTCTGATACAATTGCAGAAGATGCTTGAATCTGGCACCGCTGACCCTACTGAGATGTCAAAATTGCTGATCATGGCGCAGCACGACCTCGATATGTCCGGCGCTACTCTCGAAAGCGAGGTCATGTATTTTGAAAACGGCGTCAACCTGCAGGCAATGGCTCAATACAATCTGAATGTGAAAGCTGCCAACATAGCATTGCAGAATGCTAAAGATGAGCTAAGAAAGACAGAGATACTGGCTCCGTTCGATGGCGAAATCGTCGATGTCAAAGTGAAGGAGTATGATCAGCTATCGACATTCGACTATGCTTCGGTGATAGCAGTTCATCTGGTTGATACCAAAAGCGTGCAGATGAAAGGCGTCGTCGATGAGATCGATATCTTCAAGGTCAAAGTAGGACAGGAAGCCATTGTTTCCGTCGACTCTTTGCCGGGAGAAGAGTTCAAAGGGAAAGTAACGTTTATTGCCCCGGTGGCATCGAAAGGCACCGCCGTCGTTGAATTCCCCGTTAATATCGCGATCGATCAGACAGCTACAGAATTGAAAGGCGGGCTGACGGCAACTGCGAATCTCGTCGTTGAGAAACGTCAGGGTGTTCTTATCATCCCGATTAAGGCACTGAAAGGTTCCACCGGCAATTACCGCGTTGACGTTCTAACAAACGCACAGACCAATGCATTTGAAAGCAGAAGCGTAAAGACCGGAGTTCAGAATGACCGTTCCATCGAGATACTCTCAGGATTAAAAGAAGGCGATAAGGTTATCATCGGAACGCCGGTGACGAAGAAATAAATAGATCTGTAACATTATCATTTCCTGAATACCATGATCCAGTTAGATACTGTTTCCAAATGCTATAGAATGGGTGATGTAGAGGTGCATGCCTTGAGCGATATCAGTTTGCACGTCAACTCCGGGGAAATGCTGTCCATTATGGGACCTTCCGGCTCCGGCAAGTCCACGCTGATGAATATCATCGGATGTTTAGATAAGCCAACGTCAGGCACCTATATCCTCGATGGCATCGACGTCAGCAAAATGAATGACGACGAACTGGCAG
>DIKB01000067.1:0-4535 GCA_002421445.1 Dehalococcoidia bacterium UBA5629
CCGCTTTTTTCAGGATGGAACTGGGTGGCAATCAGATTATCCCTGGCAATGGCGCTGCAGAATGTGATGCCATAATCCGTTGTTCCGGCAATCACAGATGCGTTTTGAGGTACTGCATAATACGAATGCACAAAATAAAAATTCGTCTTATCCGGTATACCTGCAAAAACAGGATGAGTTATCTTCTGATTTACCTGATTCCAGCCCATATGAGGTATCTTTAATCCTTCAGGGAATCTTTTGACGACTCCGGGGAAAATGCCCAGACATATGTGGCGTCCCCCTTCTTCCGTCTCGTCAAACAGCACCTGTAAGCCGATACAGATTGCAAATAATGGACGTTTCTCTTTTACGATCTGCCTGATTACGTCAGACATACCCAGGGCATTGAGATTTTTCATCGCATCACCGGCAGCGCCAACCCCGGGAAGAATCACGGCTCTGGCTTTTACTATGTCATCGGGCTTACGGGTGATAACCGGCGCGTGTCCGATGCTTCTGAGAGCATTGACTACACTGCCCAGATTTCCCGCGCCATAGTCAATTACAGCAATCACGTTAGAACTTCCCATGTTTATATATTATAGAGTTTATGCTTTTGTGGCTACTTTCTCATCATCGACAACCGCCAGCGCTGAATTGGGACAATTGGCAACACATGCCGGAGTATCAAGGTCGGGGCAAAGATCACATTTAACGACTGCTTTATTAACCATGTCCCGCGTCAGCGCCCCATTGGGACAGGCGACGATGCATGTCCAGCAGCCCATGCACTTTTCAGTGTCGACGGATACGATTCCGGTGATGGGATCTTTTTGCATGGCACCGGTCAAACAGGCATAGACACACCACGGTTCATCACAGTGCTGGCATTGAAGTGAAAAGCTTACCTCCGCTTTTCGTTCCACACGAATTCGCGGCAATGGTGAAGCCTCATTTTTGAATGTTTTAATCATATCTTTGGAATTCGAATGAGAAACCTGGCAACAAATACGGCAAATTCCACATCCCATGCAGACATCTTCATTAACGTGTACTCTTTTCATGCTTTCTGCCCTCCCGCGATATACGGTATGCGGCAACCGCTTTCCGTATAGTCAATACTAGCACTACGTTTTTTATCTGTCAAATTACCGTATCGGGTTGTTGGCAGTAAATGAAGCGCGTCCCGATGCCCCTGAGGATATGCCGCAGTTCACCTATACACTGAAGCTGGTGATAATGTTGAAATCCGGGGCTGCACGTGGTCGCCACGAGTTGAAGGTCATTCCCGAGCTTCCGTCCGGTGAAACGAAGCCGCCGTTTATCACCAGCGTACAATTTGAAGGTGAAGAACGTGGCGTCAATGTTGTCGTCAATATCCCTTTTACCTTTACGCTTGAAGGGCTTTACTGGTTCAGGGTCAGCATCGGCGAAACATTACTGACCAGGATGCCGTTTAGAATTATGTATAACCGTATGCTCACGCCGCCGATGCAGTAAAATGGCTGAAAGCTTTGCAATTCGGAGAACAGGGATGAGTCACCCCGAGCGTAGTCGAGGGGTCTCTTGTTTCTTCCAAAGACTTATTATTTTAAAGGTCTCCTGAGATTTCTCAGCTTCGTTCGAAATGACCTGAAATGTAGCTACAGGAGATTCTTCGACTTCGCTCAGAATGACTACGTAACTAAATGTTGCATTTCGACTCTGCTCAATGTACGTCTCAGTGCACATTCGCCAGGTAGCGCAAGCCGAGAGGTCTCCTGTTTCTTATAAAGACTCATTACTTTAAATGTCTCCTGAGATTTCTCAGCTTCGTTCGAAATGACCTGAATCAGTCTCGCTTGAGTGCTCCACGGCCAAATCTTTGTGACCCTCGATGGCGAGCAGCCGTTTTTTGATGTCAAGACCGCCGGTGAAGCCACCGAGACTTCCGGCGCTGCTGATAACGCGATGGCAGGGGATGATAATCGGTAATGGATTGCTGCCCAGTGCTTGCCCGACTGCTCTTGCAGCTCGTTCTTTGCCAAGCTGGTTGGATATCCATCCGTAGCTTTGAGTTTTACCATACGGAATAGTTCGTGTAGTATTCCACACCGCTCTTTGAAAAGGGGTTGATCCGGCCAGATCGAGAGGGTCGGAGAACTCCACATGTTCGCCGCGAACATATCGTTGCAGCCGTTCTGAGAGATCGCCGAAATGTGGAACAGCGCAGAACTCATATTCATTGCCGTTGTCTGTGATGGTCCGGACAACATCCTCTCGTGATGCCTGTGGCAAGACGATTCGTAAGACTCCGATAGATGACCACACGGCGCCCATTGTACCAAGTGCAGTATCGAAAACCGTATAAAGCAGCCGGACCTTAAGCGCCCCACTCATATCCATGATTACAAATCCGCTCTGTGATCTAACGCTTCCTGGTAGGCGCTCAACGTTCCCGAATCAAACAGGACGAAAATTACTTCTTCTAACGGAGTAGGAGTATCTTTCAGAAATGAGATCACTTCCTTAATCGCCACTTTTGCTGCCAGATCAACAGGATAGCCATAGACGCCCGTGCTGATTGAAGGGAAAGAAATCCTTTTTAGCTTATAGCCGGTTGCCAGCTTCAGGCATTCACGGTAAGCACTGGACAGCAGGTCAGGTTCGCCATTCGTACCTCCTCGCCATACCGGACCGACAGTGTGAATCACAAATCGTGCTTTGAGGTTGCCTCCTGTAGTAATTACTGCTTTTCCTGTTTCGAGGCGTCCAATTCTACTCACGATTTTTTTACATTCCTCAAGGATAACATGTCCGCCAGCGCGATGGATAGCACCATCAACGCCGCCGCCGCCCATAAGTCCTGAGTTGGCAGCATTGACAATGGCATCGGTATCTTGCCCGGTAATATCTCCGGGCATAAGCTTCAATTTCTTTTTGCCTATGAGTATTTCGGTTATGGTATTCATGTCAGCATAACATCATTAGTTACGGAGATATTTCCGGCTCAATGAGCCCGTAATCGCCGCTCTTGCGCCTGTATACCAGGCTCAATACACTGTTTTGATTATTTACGAAAAGGAAGAAGTCGTGATTCAGGAGCTCCATTTGATCGATGGCTTCCTCAATTGTCACACGTTTGATCATGAATTGCTTTACTTTTGCTACACGAGGGGATGGCAGTGATGGGGATGCTACATCCTCTTCTTGTTTTGCTGCAGGCTGGCGCACCGTTGGACTGCCCTTCGCTTTTTTCTGGTGGCGTGTTTTATATCGTTCGATCTGCCGTTCAATCGCCTCGGCTACTGTGTCAGCAGCTTCAAGGATGGTGTTTCCCTTCTCCTCTGCTCTGAGAAATGTTCCTTTAAGGATGATGGTTGCCTGAACAATAAATGAATCCTGCCGGGATTTTGTTTTTTCATGTCGCACCTCAACTTTTGCCTCGTCGCTATCGGCTAAATGTCGGGAAAACTTGACCATCTTTTTTTCGATGTACTGTCTGGCTTCGTCTCTGAGTTTTAGTCCGTTTTTGCCAATGATCTGCAATTCCATGACCTGCCTCCTTTACATTAAATCTCTCGGGCTATTGTTATTCCCCATATCGAAGAGACATCGCTTGTCTTCAATGCTACGGCACAGGCATCCAGTGTAGACCCCGTGGTGCAGACATCATCTACAAGTATCACATATTTACCCTGCAGTCGTCTATCCCTGCAAATGAATGCGTCGGCAACGTTTTGCACACGTTCTTCTCCCTTTGTCGTTTGCACCTGCGGTATGCTGTTTTTCGCTCGTATCAGACAGTTTTCAATGACAGGTAGATTCATGTGGATGCTGAGCCTTCGAGCCAGCAGTGCGGATTGATTGTACCCGCGTGCTCTGAGACGATCCGGGTGAAGCGGAACCGGGACAAGGACATTACCCTGCAGGGGATGAGCAAGCAAATAGGAATAGAGATACTCCGCAAAAGGATCAGCGAGCGCTTTTACATGAGAGTATTTGAAGGCATGAATAGCTTTCCTGATAACTCCATCAAATCGAAAAAGAGATCTGATGCCATCGATTGAAGCTCGCGAGCTCCGGCAGGATGGACAAACGTCATATCCACTGATCGGTTTACCACATCTGGCGCAAACTGAATCCGGGAGACGGGGCAAGCTATTCCGGCAGCGAGCACAAATAAAATCGCCGACTTTTCCACATCCAACGCAACTGCGCGGAAAGAAAAAATCGACGATTTTACTTGTGTGGCGTTTGATTGGCAACTGTACAAACGCTCGAGTTTTTTAGTAAAAGGGGATGTCAGGGTTGCCGTGGTCGGACAGTGTGGTTGACGCCGCTCAAAATTGGCTCATTCAGATATATATCGCCATTCCTGATCTTCAGGTTGAAACCGCAATCCGGATTGGTACATACCCAAGCCTTGTACTTGATTGTTGCGCCCTGGCTGCCAAAATCTGATAGCGGTACCAGGTCACCGACCTTACATTTGAGACATTTGGGAAAGGAATTGTTTTCCAACTTTCCACCTCCTCCGTGATCTATTAAGTATACACCTAATCACGAAAACG
>DIKB01000067.1:4597-8076 GCA_002421445.1 Dehalococcoidia bacterium UBA5629
GGTTACTTTTTTCACGGTCCAGGTTTCTCCCTGTTGCCAATTGGTTTTCATTATCAGATCACCGAATGTCCGTTGGATGGGAAGAGCTGCACCGTCTCTGAGTCTCGCCAGCGTAAGGTGAGGAGAGAATGGTCGCGCTTCAGGAGCAAAGCCAAGTGGAACAAGTTGATCATCGATCGCTTTTTGTAATGTTATCAATGTATTTACATCACCATTAAGGCCGAGCCAGAACACTCGTGGCTGCCTGATGTTTGGAAATGCCCCCAGGGTCAGTGCTTCCAGGGAAAATGGAGAGAATGATGGGCATACAGCTTCGAGAACATTAATTATCCGGTGCACTGTGGTTTCACTGATAGTGGCCAGAAATTTTAATGTAAGATGAATGTTGCGCGCTTCCACCCACTTTATCCCCACAGGATTTGTCCGCTGCATATCTTCCTGCAGGTACCGTAGTTTTTTCGTCAGTTCCTCCGGCAATTCGATTGCAATAAATGCCCGTATCGTTTTGCTTGTATCAGTCAACATATATTCTCTTATTAATTACAATACAGTTAAAGAGACAGCAACCTTTGTGCGTTTTCACCGCATATTTTATCTCTGGCTTCTTGGTTCAAACCGGATGCTGTTAGCTGGTCTAAAACCCGCTTCGGTGGCATAAGTGGATAATCGCTACCGAAAAGAATATGGTCGCTGCCGATGATATCCGCTACATGTTTAAAGATAGCCGGTTTATAGAGGAAAGGGGTTGCTGCCGTATCGAAATAAACATTTTTTAAGGCGGCGGATACTTCAGGCATCAGCGCATAAAATGGCAGGCCGCCGCCCCAGTGGGCGCAGATAATACGTAATTCGGGGAAGTCTACTATAAAAGGATAAATGGTATCGGGCGTGATTGATCCCTTGCCGTCATAATGGTGTCCTACCGGCTCGGAAGCGTGTGTTAGTAGCATCATGTTTCGTTTGATAAGCATTTGCGCCACCGGCCTCATAATGGTGGCGTCAGATAGCGTAAATCCCTGGATATCGGGGCGTATTTCGCCGATACCGCGTGCTCCGCTGGCGGCGCAGCGTTCTATCTCTTGTAAAGCGTTATCACCGGCAATAGGCTGAATTGCACAGAATCCTATGAGTCGATTGGGATAATGGGCAATTGATTCCAGAATATAATCGTTGGTCATAACACAAAGCTCGTGACTGGTCCATCCCAGGTTCAATATGACGGAGACATCGATATGATGTTCGTCCATGCTGGCGATGATATCGGTGGCCGTGGCAAGCTTGGCGTTTTGGTGCCCATAGAGAAGACGGAAGCAGGTATCCTGCTGCAAGAAAGCATCGTGTTTTTCTTGTATGGTCGGGGAAAAGATATGGGTATGGAAATCAACGATCATGGAAAAATTATACCATGAATGATAGCTGCTTGAGATAATGCGTCGTTAAAAACAACACAAAAATGTTTCAATAACTCATGAAAATTATGGTTAAGTTAACTCTCGGTTGCCAAGGTTGCACAGAAAGTAGCACGGAGCGCCAACAAAAAAGCGATGATCCTGCCGTTCGCTATGGGAGCGCAGGTTGCTGGAGTGATCACCTCCGCAATCCTTACCGGCATCTATATCAGTGGGATCAGGTTTCTGGGATAATAAATACGATTTGCAAAATCTGGTGAATTCAGCTAGTCTTGTCTCTGACACTATGTCAGAGACAAGACTATTTTTTTGATCTCTTTTCTATAGCGTCTCTTCATGTGTACTCAGTTGCAAGAGGAGCAGAATTATGAATGTCATCAGCCCCCGGCAGAGCAAGAGCAATAAACGTGAAGCTAAGTCAATCAGCGAAGGAGAGATGTATGCCTGCTTTTCTGCGCTCAGCCGTATCTCCGAAACAATAAGCGGCCTTCGTGACCTTGATGCAATCCTTAAAGCGGGCCTTGATAATATTTTTGAAATCATGAAGGACTCTATTGGTGGTATCATGTTATTCGATAAACAGACCAAACTACTGTACTACCACCTTCATCACAAGCTCTCTCCAAGGATCATTTCGACTATGAGGCTTATTCCTGGCGAGGGCATTGCAGGTAAAGTGGCACTTACCGGACAGCCGATGATGGTTGAAGATATGGCTTCGGAACCGGATATTGCTCATCCTGATATTGTTCTCAAGGAAGGTTTTCATTCATATATCAGCGTTCCTCTTCGAGCGAGAGGGCATGTTGTCGGGGTAATCAATGTGGTAAGCACAACGCCGTCTAAATTCAATCAATCGGATTTTCTGATGTTGCAGGCGATTGGTGATCAGCTTGGACTGGCTATCGAGCAGGCGAATCTTTATGAACAATTGCGCAGTGGCCGGGAGCGCTATCGTGAACTTTCACGACGCGTAATAACGACACAGGAAGAAGATCGTCGCAAAGTTGCTAATAGCTTGCAGGTCAAGACCAGTGGTAAGATCGCGGCATTGACTGCGACGCTGCAAAATCTTGTGGCGGTATCGGAGAAGATTGAGACGGAAGAAGTTGACCTTACGCTGAAGCTTAAACAATCACAGGCTCTTGCGGCAGAGATAGCGACAGAACTCAGTTCGCTGATAGAATCGCTCCGTCCGACATTTATGGATACTCTTGGCATTGTCCCGGCTATTCGCCATTACGTCGAGACAAATGTTATTCCGTCAGGGATCAACGTCTCATTTCATCTGGAATATGACGGTGCTGACTTGCCGTCCGATATTGCGACACGCCTTTTCCACATTATTCAGGGAGCAATCGGCAATATAATGCAGCATTCAAAAGCTAAAAATGCTTCAATCTCTATGCAGCGTTATGATGATGAATTGATTCTTCGTATCAGTGATGACGGCAAAGGATTCGATGCTACACAATTTACCAGAATACAGGAGAACGGACGGGGAGCCGGCTTGTTCAGCATTAAAGAGCGTACCAGATTGCTTGGCGGACGTTGTGCAGTCCAATCCAGTCCGGGACAGGGTACGCATATTACCATAACAATCCCGTTAGCGAAAAATCCTGAAAACATTGGGAATCAGAATATTACTGCGTAGGTTCATAGCGTTCTACACCATGGTAGTAGAAGAGAGGTATATCGAAAATGAAATGCCCGTTCTGTAACCAGGAATATCTAACGCAGGAAGAGGTCATGAATTGTGTCGTTAAGCACATGCGTGATTCTCAGGAAGAACAAGTCAGACAGGTTGAGAAACAGAATATTATGGTCATGGCAAGTCAGCTTACCATGGCATCTCTGGCAAGCCATACTTCGGCCAGGGATGTGGTGCAGCGGTTCGGCGAAATATATGAGCTACTTCAATCCCTCGCCCAGAAATCCGATGTGGTCTCCGAAATAGAGAAATGGCTCATCGATAAGGATAAAGGAAATCAGGGATCGGTTTAAGCGGTTTCTCGAAAGCAGATAGCGGTGGGGATTGTGGAAACTCAAAACAGAGTCTAGTTCCGCTAC
>DIKB01000067.1:8223-8538 GCA_002421445.1 Dehalococcoidia bacterium UBA5629
GACGATGCGGTTGGGGGATAGGATACGCCACTATCCCAAAGAGCTTTCCGGAGGCGAGCAACAAAGAGTTGCTATTGCCCGTGCGCTTGTTAACGATCCGAAGGTCATCTTTGCTGATGAGCCATGCGCCAACCTTGATACGATATCCAGCAAAATGGTGATGGAGACGCTGGTCAGCTTCAATAAGAACATGGGCGTCACTATTCTCTTCGTCTCGCATGATCCTGATGATAAGAAATATGCTCGCAGCAATATCACGCTAAGCGATGGCAACATGATATCGGAGAATGCGACATAATGTTCAAATCGCTACGT
>DIKB01000015.1:0-1375 GCA_002421445.1 Dehalococcoidia bacterium UBA5629
AAGGACATGGGTGAGAGGGAACTAGCTTTAATGGTGCCGGACGACAAGAGTATCCCATTATATGATGGCATCCGGATGGTCCTTCGACTGATGAAGTCGGAAGGCTTGCCGGTCTTTTTTACCCCTGGAGTAATTCACCTGTCGACTGTCCCATCTTTTCGGAAAGCCAACAAGCTGGATATGGGCACTGCAGACAAAGTCTGCTGTGTTGCACTGGCCATTAGAGACCAATCAGAATATTATGGCATACCCTGTGACAAGACCTCGTTTATTTTGGCAGAGATAGGCTATGCTTTTAACGCGGCCATTGCTGTTGATAATGGTACGATAGTCGATGGTATCGGTGGGACCTCAGGTGGCCCCGGTTTTATCACCCTGGGATGCATGGATTCCGAATTGGCGGTACGACTGGGCAATTTCCCCGGAGCATTACTCTTCAGCGGTGGAGCCAAAGATGCAAGCGGCAAGGACGATTTGACCCCGGAAGAAATGGCTAGATATCCAAACAAGTTTTCAGACTCATGGAACATGATGCTGGAGAGCATATTGAAGAACATCGCAGCGCTGACAGTTACGGTAGAGAAACCGCGGGAGATTCTCCTTTCCGGTCGGCTTTCCAGAATTCCTGGAATTGCAGAGTCACTAAGCTCAAGCCTTGCTAGATTCGGCAAAGTCCGTACTGTAGGAAGACAGGCAAAGACAGCCAAGGAAGCCGCGGAAGGTGCGTTCATACTTGCGGAAGGTCTGATGGGAGGCAAATACCAGCCAATTGTCGATGCCCTCCAGCTCAGGCAGGCTAAAGGCTCCATGTTCGATTACATTCTGGTCAAAGGACCAGAGACGAAGAAGTCCTGGTATTGATAATCCATCGTTTTGTTGCCAGCATATTGAATTTTCTCCGATTTTCCTCTACAATTCCACTGCACCGGTACTTAATAATGTATAATATCGAGTTTCTAGGGGTGTAGCTCAGACCGGTAGAGCAGCGGTCTCCAAAACCGCGTGTCGCGGGTTCGAATCCTGCCACCCCTGCCATGCCGAGGTGGTGGAATGGCAGACACGCCATCTTGAGGGGGTGGTGAGCGTAAGCTCGTAGGAGTTCAAATCTCCTCCTCGGCACCATCGCCATAAACTCTAAAATTCATATATAGTGCGGCTTACATAAGTCGGGCAACTCACATACCGTAACAATAAATGAGGTTGCTTTACGGTAGCAAGGGTAGTAAAATCTAGCTCGCGCGGAAGTAATTCAGTGGTAGAATGCCTCCTTGCCAAGGAGGATGTCGCGAGTTCGAATCTCGTCTTCCGCTCCATATGTATACCCGGCGGCGTTGCCAAGTGGTTAAGGCAGGGGTCTGCAAAACCCCTATTCAGC
>DIKB01000015.1:1483-10359 GCA_002421445.1 Dehalococcoidia bacterium UBA5629
TCGGCACCAGCTTCTCCGCATGCTGGTCTTTGAACTGGAATCCAGTCTATATTGATGTCTGAGATCTACTTCGAATCGCCTCGACAAGCATCTCGACTCCGCTCGATGAACATCTCAGTGCACCGCTACGCTCAGTGACCAGACGGGGTGACATTGAATGTCATTCTGAGCGAAGTGTAACGAAGCCGAAGAATCTCCTGTAGCTTTATGAACTGGTCGGGAAAGGAAGATGCGGTTGCACATCTCCTTAATCCAGTTTACACTAAACCACGATAGACTAGCTCTCTCTGTCTGTGATTATTATCTCATTCCGACATTATGCTCACGATCGCTATTCCATGGCTGTGCTCATCGGTGTATAATCTTAACCAGGAACAAAAAAAACTATGATCTGGCTTAACGAACATCTGAATTTAACGTACATAATGGGATTGATACCCGCATTCGCAGCGGCGATCTTTGCCACGTACCTACTGATTACACCGGGCATCACGATCGTTACAAAAGACTTTCATGCCATTGTAGCGATCGTCATCTATGCTGCGAGTCTGGTCTGCTACCTGATGCTCAGTAGCTGGCTGGTTGAACGGAAAGGGAGAAGTTTCGCCTGGGTCATGTTTACTATCATCGGCTGCTTCTTCATCCTCCTCTTCCTCCAGAACAGAAAAAGCATTTTATAATCGTTCGCCGAGTGCTTCGTCGCAGGTGAAGCGTATCGAGGCGTAGCGAAGTATGTGTCACCTTGAGCTTGTCGAAAGGTCTCCTGCTGCTAATGCAAACTGGCTGCTTCATGTGTAACCCGTTCAGAAAATAACAGGAGATTTCTCGATTTCGCTATGCTCCACTCGAAACGACAAGGAGTATGTTCTTCTCGATACTATTGCTGTCGCAATAACTCGAAGAACGGAGCATCGTCATTACGGACGATAGGCGACGCACTCAATCTCGATCAGCATATCGGGATTCAACAAACTGACGACAATGGTGGATCGTGCAGGCTTCTTTCCTGTAAAGTATTGAGCGTATGTCTCATTCATCTTCGAAAAATCGTCGGCATTCTTCAGAAAAACAGTTGTCTTAACTACATCATCCAGTGAAGCATTCATGCTTGTTAAAAGAGCCTGCATATTCTCCAGACATTGCCCTGTCTGAGAGACTATGCCCTCATTTTTCCCGCCCGTGGCAGGATCAGTATGCCCAAGCTGCCCTGAAACGAAGATGAAATCACCGGCGCTCACAACAGGCGAATATGGACCATACACGATAGCTGACATTTCAAGTGCCTCCTTTATCTTAATTCTCCTATTGTACAGCAGATCATCCGCATCATCACTGTACCGGGATTTTACCCACTGCGGCTGGCACGCGTGATTGCAACCATAATAATCCCCATGGCAATGATAAACATCAGACCGATGGCGATCATCACCCATGCGAAGAGCGGCGTTTTGGTCAGCGGCACTTTTTCCGCCGGAACAGCCGCCTGGCCGGCATAGCCGACTTTATAGCTGAATACGGCGCTCCACTCGCTGGGAGCGGGCTGCGTTGCCATGACCCGCCAGTAATACGCCGAATTACACTTCACTGCCCCTTTATATGCGTATGCAGTGGTATTTATCTCCGTTGAAACAAGAGGTGCGCTCATGTCCGGGTTTTCCGACAGCTCAAATTTATATTCCCCCGTCGTTTTAAACGGAGACCAGGAGAATGCAACCGGAGCATCACAGGCACAGCCACAACCGTTCTCCGGATAAAGTAATTGCGGCCCGTAATATGGCGACGTCACACGTAACCCCTCCATGATGATAAAGGTCTCGCCATACGACCACGGGCTGCTGATAGCATCACCGGGCAGCACATTACGCACGCGCACACGCCAGTAATATGGATGTCCGGCTTCCAGAGCGTGCACAACCCATGTCGAGCCATTCCGATCCTTCACCATGCCTCCGCCCGGCGGGATAATCAACGCGGGATTATCATAGTCAAACGGCGTGTAAAACGGGCCGGACCATGCAGAGCCAATATCGGTAACCAACTGATTGAAATTCCTGTCCTTGGCGATCTGGATGCGATATCCCTTCGACAGTGATTTGAACCGCCACGTCATATTGACCTCGCTCGCCCTGCCGGATACCGGATCAAACTCAACCGCCGCGCGATTCGATGGCTGCAGCGGGGAAGGACCCGACCATGCCAGCGTATCGCGATAGTGCCAGAGACCACCCGCAGGCGGCGCATAGGTACGTTGATCGATCAACCACACCTGAACCGGCTGTTCAAAGAATAATCCCCCGGCAATCTTCAGCCGCCTTGTCGGAACTGTTCCTGTACCGAGATCTACAGCAGAATCAAGACCCGCATACGCTGCCGACCATCTGATATACGGCGTCGCCGGCCCACCCCAGAGTGACGGCTCGGAAAAGTAGAAGCTGTAGTTNNCCGGTGCCGAGATCGACGGCGGCATCGAGCCCTGCATACGCCGATGAGTAGCGGATGTACGGAGTCGCCGGGCCTCCCCAGAGCGATGGCTCGGTAAAATAACAACTGTAATTGCGTGAGATAGCAATGGACGTCACCGAACTTGCCCACGGCGGGCCGCCCCACCATGCCTGCCACTGCTGATCGCTATCGCCATAGATCGACCAGGCATACATCCCGCCATCATTAATGGCAATGATAGTGCCACCGCTTCTGAAGCCGGATACGGCAGCCACCAGCGTGTTGCCCGTCGTGGGCAAACTCCTGCCGATTTCAGTAAATGTCACACCCCCATCGAGCGAATATGCTACATCGAGACCGGATACGCCGGTTCCTCCAACAAGAATCGTGCCTTTATGGTTATCGGGCGTCATGCCAGTATATGCTGTGGCAATACTGTAGCCGGAGTGTAGCCCGCTGGTCACAGGAGAAGATCGCAGCCAGCCAGCACCGGTAAAGGTTAATTTTTGCACCTTACCAGCTGCGCTGAGAATATAAAGCGTCGAGCCATCTTCAGCAGCCATGTCCTGAATTGCAAACGACGGTGAAATCGGCTCCCAGTAATCGCCGGAGTTAGCAGACCAGTACACAGACTGCGTCCCGCGAGCTGCCCAGAATACGATGCTGCCATCGGGCTTATCACCGGGGAGAGCCAATATCACCTGATCCGTTTGTCCGCCCGTACATAATGCCTGAGTCGTTGGTCTGCACAGTATCCGCTCCCACACCAGTCCCGTCGGATAGTTGCGGCTGCGCCAGACGCTGTCGAACCCGGAGCAGTTTGTACCCTCGTTAACCGAAGCGAGATACATCGTGGAACCATCGGGCGACGGAGCCAGATCGTACAAACGCGATATCCTGGTATCAATGAGGGAGAGTTGGTTCCATGTCTGCCCGCTATTACGGCTGATGGAAAACGCCGATTCATCGAGGTCCTCACCTGTCAAAAACGACGCCGCCCAGCCGATGCCGGAAACGAGAGGAGCGCTGCTTGCCGTGCCGCAGTAGGCGGTTTCAGCATCCGGCGACCATGCCACCTGCGCATTTCCATAACCTGATCCTGTACAGGTATCAGAGCCAGCAGCGCCTGTCGGTGGTTTCTTCGATCCATACCAGCAGGTATCGGGACATGTCATTGCAGCATCGGTAAACCATGTCATCACGGAAGCGGTGCACACCTGCCCCAGCGCCTCACCGGCAAGCAGCTTCCCACGCGCATAGGTACCGTGATACGCGATACTGGATATCCTCCTGGTATCAGTGGCATGGAGCACCCAGGATGCTATGGTATCATCAAAGCGGTAAATACCGGCGTTCGCCACCGGCGCATCAGTGCTCACATAGCAGCGTCTCTGACTGATCGCCTGACCGGAGTAATCGGACGGCAGTTCAAGATCAGCGCCGATGATCTGTCCGGCCTTCGGCGATGTTCCCGCCCCGCCGGTGGTCACCTCCGGTGGTGTGCCACCGTAAACCAGTGTCCAGTTCGTCTTGTTCGTAACCGCATCATAGACGCCGCCGTTGATAAATGTCCCCGCTGTAGTAGCATAGACAACGACAAACGTTGCATCACTGGCATACGCCGGTGAAAACTTCACCCCCAGAACGTCACCATTCAATGCCTGCAACGTCCAGCCGCTGTACCGCGAGGTGTTAAAAATAAGCACATCACCACCGCCGGCCCCACTCCTCGTGCCGATAGCGATGAAACGGCCGCCGGCATCCGGCGACACATCGATACAGCTTATATCAGTGGAGACCGTGCAGCCCGTATTATTCCAGACCGTACCGCCATCCGTAGATATCCAGACATTTCGCGGATGAGTGCTGGTAGCGTTATTCGCCACCACCGCAATATAATTGACATCATTTTTTGCTATTGCGATATCCCAGATATGAAAATTGGCTCTCTCCGCCACGCTCATTTTTCCGTAGAGATTAACACTGATAAGATCGCTCCAGGAGATACCGCCGTCAACCGATTTATATAACGCACGGGTACCGTCAGCATTATTTGCATTGGGGATATCTACAGCGTAAAAAGTCTTCCCGTCGGCACCGATCGCTATCCTGTTGACCTCGGACGGCGATACCAGGTCGTGCTTCAGCACAACTGATCCCGGTGTATCGCTGCGCACCCACTTTAACGTAGCGGAATCGAAATCAACAGCATCTGCCATAACTGCATCCGGCTGCGAAACGGGCAATACTATGGCCACGATCATGATGATGGCAACGATTGCCATCGCATAATGTTTAACCTGTTTAGCCATCTGTATCTCCTGAAAACGCTAACAATGTGACACTTTTTCTAACCTCATATCAATAAACTATTATTCCGAACCGTTCGCCGAGTACCTCACCGCAGGTGAAGTGTATCGAGGCGATAGTCTACCTGTCATCATTTCAATGCTCCGAATATCTCAGGGTGAATCATACGAGAAATCTCCTCCACCCCATCAATCACCCTGGGACCGGCACGTTCGATCAAATTGGAATCGCTCATCTTATATACGCGATTATTGATAATCGCCTTCACAGACTTCAATCTGGACTCCGATCTCACCGAATCGTATATCGTACCGATCGATTGAGCCATACCGCTGATGATAATAACCCCGGGATCACGTGTAACCACCGATTCCAGCGATACCTGGCGTGATTTTTCAAAGTCACTGCTGAAGATATTCACGCCGCCAGCGGCGGAGATCATATCATCGCAATAGGTATTCCCACCCATCGTCCAGATCGGGTTAAACCAGATAATGTAAAGAACTTTAAGGCGTTGTGAGGAACTGAGAGCATCCGTTTTCGCGTGTATTGCTTTAAGCCTTGCGGTTAAACCTCCAACCAGCTCAGCAGCCTTATTTGCTTTCCCGCATATCGCGCCAAGACGTGTAATTTCATTTAGAATGCGATCAATAGAGGTAGCTGAATGAATAATGACCGTAAACCCGAGATTTTCCAGTGCAGGCAATACCGTCTTCTCATGAATCGCATCGGCAACAATCAGGTCAGGCTGCATGAAGACGAGTTTTTCCATATCAGGTGTTGTATATCCGGCAACCTTCGGTTTCTGCACGGCTTCAGGGGGATAATCACAATAATCGGTAACGCCGGCGATACTGTCGCCAAGACCAAGTGCAAACAGCATTTCCGTGTTGCTCGGAGCCAGTGAAACAATGCGCTGGGGCAGCTTGGTGATCGTCACCTTCCTGCCGATATCATCGATAACCGTCATTGGATACACAGGAGTTTTCTCCGGTGTTACAGTAGCCGTCGGTTTCTCGGGAGTAGCAGGTACTACCGTTGCCGTTGACGGGGGCACGGATGATAAAGGCGGGGTTACCGTGGCCGGCGGCTGACAGCCGGTTATCAGTGCTATACAAAGTACAAAAAGAGCGGACAAATATATACGTTGATACTTTTGTTTCATCTTTCCTTCTCCTTAGTAAAACTGGCTCCTTGCTAAAATAGGGATAAAAAAATCCCTCTGCTCTGTGAACAGGGGGATTTCATGCTCTAACAAAAAATCCCACCTCCTTGCTCCGCGGAGGCAGTATGATTGATTCAGGGCTGGCGTTCTGACTTTCACAGCAGGCGGTACTGTACCGGTATCTCGCCGGTTTGCGCTCCAATTAAGCCCCGTGTTGCCACGGGACACCCTTGTTTACCATATTCAATTGTTTTTTCACTTTATCATGAAGACAATAGGCTGTCAACTGCCCATACCGGCTAGAACAACTTCCTCGCTACACCATAAGATACAATCGAGGCAAGATTTGCCACCTTTTGCTCAAGCGCATCGATCCGCGATATCACAGTTTTATCTGTTCTCAAACCGTTAAGAATAAGATTCCTGGCATAGGTCGTGGGACCGAGGCTCGCTGATTCCGCAGCATCTCTAAGCTGTTGCAGCTCATCCTCGCTGAGCCGTATAGCCAGATATGAAGAACGCCGTTGCGCTTTACCTTTCACCGCCGTGCCGGTCGTCCTCTGAGATTGACTGCTAGCCTGCCGTTTAACACCTTTTTCTTTTCTTCCTGCCATAACCATCCCCCATCATTGTTCTTCAACGACAATCATATCACAATGTGATTGATACAGGAAGACATCATGTACTCACCGTGTATTGCCACGGCGAAGGGATGCGATGATACCGCCGGCACAGAGCACCGCAAAAATGATAAATGCCATTTTGTAGCTGTCCATGAAAGCCACGGAAGTATCCGCCGTGATCTGTACTCTCCCGATAAACAATGCAAACAGTAATGTGACTATTCCCAGGCTCATCATCTGCCCGATAAGCCGCATCGTTGCCACTGTCGCTGAAGCTACCCCATAAAATTTTCTCTCCACAGATCTCATAATTGCATTGGTATTCGGAGATGAGAACAGTGCAAATCCGGTGCCCAGAATCATCAGGTTTATAATTATGTAAACAAGACTGGTGTCCCTGCTCACAAATATAAGCATGATAAGGCTGATGGTTGTCAACGTCATCCCCAGAGAAGCAACCACCCGCGGTTCAATCCTGTCAGAAATTTTTCCGGCGAAAGGTGATAACACAGCCTGTAAAAATGGCTGGGAAACCATAATCAGACCTGCTGCAGATGGTCCCAATCCCTGTACGTATTGTAAATAAAGGCTCAATAGCAACCCCACGCCAGTTGTTGCACTGTAGTTAACCAGTGCCGCCAGGCTGGAGAGTAAAAAAACGGTATTGTTTCGGAAAAGATTTACGTTCAATACGGGGTTCTTCGTCCTCAGTTCACAATGGACAAATAATACTAAACCTGCCAGGCCGGCAAAAATAAACGCTGCTCCTGTCCATGACGGCAACAAGGTTAAACCATATATCAAGATTGCCAGTGCGAGCCCATAAAGAACTGACCCGATACCATCGAATCGTTCTCCCCGTGACTCGGCCCATTCACCTTTCAACTTCCACAGCGCCATAACGATAACAACACATCCCAACAGCGCATTAACCGCAAAGATGCTTCGCCATCCAAAGTATTGTGTCAGCAATCCTCCCAGAACAGGTCCCAGGGAAAGCCCGATGTACACCGCAGCAACATTGATACCCAGCGCACTCCCCCTCTCGTGAGCGGGAAAAACCGAGGCGAGAATTGCCACAGCAGTAGAGAATATCATCGCCGCCCCGATCCCCTGCAAACCTCTAAAGATAATGAGGAATAAACCGGAGGGAGCCAGCGCAGAAAGCACCGATGTAATAAAATAAAGTATCAAACCACCCAAAAATACTTTCTTTCTACCATAAATATCACCGAGCCGGCCGAAAATGACAGCAAAGATTGCTGCAGCCAGGATGTAGATGGTAACCATCCACCCCAGAGCTACCGCATCTAGCGAAAAATCTTTGTCAATTGAGGGCAATGCAATATTGACCGATGATCCCATGAATGCAGGCAGAAACGATGCGATAGTTGTTACTGTTAAAACTGCTGATTTACTCGTGGTGTTCTGCTGTTGAATAGACATGAGGGGCATTATACTACGGGCAACCGAATAGCCGCACCTCTGCCCTGCCATCATGAAACATAGCATATCCACCTCATCCCCCGTCACTAAACTATAAATCACATTGTGATATCTACCTGTGCACTGAGCGTAGCGGTACACTGAGCGAAGTCGGAGTGTAATCCCTCGTTCGCCGAGTAGCTGCCTTGCAGTATATCGAGGCGAAATAGTCGTAGTCTGTTGTCACCTTGAGCGAAGCCGAAAGGTCTCCTGTCTCTTCATCAGACTGGCCTCATATTTATATCGCGATATTTTGCATCAAGCTCAAAATTATATACAACCGTTCGCCGAGTAACTGCATGTTATTATGCAGAGCATGAATTACTTCCCACAAACAGAGATTCGTTGTTGTGCAGGCGTAGACCAAATGAGAAGTATTTAGTGCTCCCCGTAATAGTGCAATTTTAGGAGGAAACATGGAAAGCACTACCAGTATCATCGATATCCACATCAAGAACCTGCCAGCGCAAGCGTGGCGCGTTGCCAGGGCAAGCAGCAACATTG
Source organism: Dehalococcoidia bacterium UBA5629 (assembly GCA_002421445.1). Classification (GTDB taxonomy): domain Bacteria; phylum Chloroflexota; class Dehalococcoidia; order GIF9; family UBA5629; genus UBA5629. The sequence goes on from DIKB01000015.1 coordinate 10,013, forward strand.
GAGGGATTGCCGATAGCGGCGTGGGTGGCTCAGGCTATTTACGAAAAGTGGGAACGACGAGATCATTAAACATTTCGTGTTAAGACATTTTCGAACTACATTAATATCAATATGAGTATTTATCATTTGGGAAACATTTAATACAATTGACAGTGGAATAGTTGATGATATAATTCGGCCAAATGCCTAATAAATCATTCCTTTTTGTCGATGAATCTGGTGATGCAGGGGACAATGACGGAACTGGGGATAATTCAAAATGTTATTCAGAATTGGTACTACAAATAGACTCTGATACATTAGATCAGTTTTCAAGCCATATTATTAATTGGAGATACGTACAAGGT
>DIKB01000073.1 GCA_002421445.1 Dehalococcoidia bacterium UBA5629
GCCCACGGCACCAGCAGCCAGACAATAGTTCCCTTCTCCTTCGAAACGGTCTCCAGAATAAGTTTGGGATTGACCTCACGGAGGATGACAGCCTTGCCGCCGACCATGAGACTGCCAAACCAATGCATCTTGGCTCCGGTATGGTATAAAGGAGGAATCAGTATAAAATTGTCGTCATGATGCTGCTGGTGATGCGCCCACTCGGTAATAGCGGCGCATTCCATGTTCTTGTGCGTCAATAAAATCGGCTTGGGCTGTCCTGTGGTACCAGAGGTAAAATAAAGCCCGCAGTCGTCCCTGTCGTTAAATTCGGGAAGAACGCCGCTCTTTGGCGCATGGGCGATCATCACCTCGAAATCCTCGTACGGTTTGTCTGCCGGCTTTCCTCCGACGACTATATAATCCTTGATCGAAGATATCCCCTGTCGCAGAGCCTCCACAGCCTGGGAAAACTCCTCATCGAAAATAATCGCTTTGGGATTGCTGATGCCGGTGCAGTAGGCAAGGTCGTCCGCGGTGAACCTGAAGTTGAGCGGCGCCACCCAGGCACCGGTTCTCATGATGCCGAAATATGCCTCCAGCCAGTTGATCGAGTTGCGCATCCAGTGCAATACCCGGTCGCCCTTCTGAATGCCTTTCTGCTGCAGGGCAAAGGCTATGGTATCAATCCTGCGGTCGAGCTCCGCCCAAGTGATCTCCTTGCGAAGGTTTTTTGACGGCAGCAGCTCGATAAGAGCCGTCTCATCAGGATACATCCGTGCATTTCTAGAAACCATCTCCGAGATCGTCGTCATTTCCGGTTTATCTCCTTAGCCGCCAAGATAGGCATTTTTCACGCGCTCATCGTTCACCAGAGCATCGGCTTTGCCTTCCAGGATGCATCTCCCGGCTTCAAGGACATAGGCGCGATGAGCCAGGTTCAACGCCATGCGGGCATTCTGTTCCACTAAAATAATGCTTATTCCCTTTCCGTTGATATCCTGAATTATCCGCCCCAGTTGCTCAACGATCAATGGCGATAGCCCCATACTGGGCTCGTCCATCATCAGCAGCTTCGGCTGATTTAATAGCGCACGGGCTATAGCCAGCATCTGCTGTTCGCCGCCGCTCAGGCTGCCTGCGATCTGGTTTCTCCGCTCTTTTAAAATCGGGAAAAGATCGAAAATATCGTCGAATCCGGTTGACGCCTCTTTTTTGGTTTTCATCAGATAAGCGCCGATCTCCAGATTTTCCATCACCGTCAGCGGAGCCAGTATCCTTCTGCCCTCCGGGACATGGGATATGCCCAGCCGCACGATTTGATGCGCCCTCATGCCGCTTATCTTTCTGTCACAGAACCGTATCTCCCCGGCGCTGGCTGACTTCAATCCAGATATTGTCCTCAATGTAGTGGACTTGCCGGCGCCATTGGCGCCGATAAGTGTGACTATCTCCTTCTCTTCAACGTGCAAAGAGAGATCGTTCAGGACCTCCGCCTTACCGTAATGAACCGTGAGACCGTTAACTTCAAGAAACATATGCTTACATCACCTGCTTGCCTAAATAAGCCTCGATCACCCGATCATCTTCCTTGATCTGAGAAGGCGTGCCCTCGACCAGTTTGACGCCCAGGCTTAATACAACGATCCGATCGCACAGGCTCATAACCGCCTTCATATCGTGTTCGACGATCAATACGGTAATGCCCCTGTCACGTATGCGCCTGATTTTCTCAGTCATCGCCATCGTTTCGCTCGGATTCATCCCTGTCACCGGCTCATCGAGCAATAACAGTTCAGGCTCGGTAGCCAGCGCGATGGCAATAGCAAGCGCACGCTGATGCCCGTGCGGCAGATTGGCTGCCAGATCATCCTTCAGAGAGCTAAGCCCCATGAAATCCAGTATCTCCATGACCTTTTGCTTTTTCTCAGCATCTTCGCGATTAGCCCCCGGCGTATGCAGAAAAGCTTTCCATGCCGGCTCACGGTAATGCCGGTAGTAGCCACTGTAAACGTTTTCAAAGACGGTTTCCTGCATAAACAGCGTCGGTTGCTGGAAAATCCTGCCGATCCCGAGTTGCGCTATCTGATCGATCCGCAGGCTGGTTATCTCATGGTCTTTAAACACTATTTTCCCTTTATCAGGGTGATAAAAACCGCTGATAACATTGAATAGAGTGCTTTTCCCGGCGCCGTTCGGACCGATGAGGCCGCATATCTCGGACTGGCGCACGTCGAAGCTTACATCGCGAAGCGCGATCAAGCCGCCGAATATCTTGGTTACATTCCTTACCTGCAGCAAATCCATATGATTAACTCAGTTTACTCAAGTTGTTTCCTGCGATCCATGCTTTTCATCCCGTAATACATTCTTCTTTAAGCTATGGAAAGGATCAATCCTGGAATTTTTGATTGTGCCGAGTATGCCGCCGGGGAAGAACAGTATTATGATGAGTAACAGCACACCGGTAATTATCGGCTCAATCTCTTTAACCACGCGCAAATATTCAGGCACGAAGGTCATCACCACAGCACCGATAATCGGCCCGAGTATGTAATACTCCAGGCCACCGACCACGGCGTATAGCTGGACGTAGATGGAAAGCCAGCCGCCGAAAGCCCCGGGCGTTATATTCTGAGAATAATGAGCGTAAAAACAGCCGGCCAGCGCTGCCACGGTCGATCCTACGATAAATGCCAGCAGCCTGTAACGATACAGATTGATGCCGAGAGTACCGGCCAGATGAGGGCTTAGCTTGATGGCACGCCAGACCCGTCCGATACGGGAAGAGTACAGGGCATTAAAAGCCAGCACGACCAGTAACAGAACGCCCAGCATCAGGTAATAAAACGCTGTCTTAGAAGTGAATTGTACCGGGCCGATGGCAGCAGGACGGGAGATGCCCATAATCCCTCCCCAGCCACCGAGAAATTCAATCTGACCGGCAGCGATAATAACCACTTGCACAAAGATCAGGGTGATGATAACGAAAGCCACACCCGCATTTCTAACGAACACTGCACCGAATCCGAAAGCCAGCACCGCAGCTATCAGTATCACCAGCGGCACCGCCAGCCAGAAAGAAAGCCCAAAATTCATAACCAGCACCGTTGACGTGTACGCACCTATCGCGTAAAAAGCGGCAGCCCCGAGCGTAATCAAGCCCGCGCTGTAAAGAACGCTGAACGTCATAGCAAGGATGGCGCCCAGACAGGACATAATGAGCAGATGTTTTATGTAATCGCTCTCAATGAAAAGAGGCAATGCAATAAGAACAATCGCAGTGATGCCGATGGCAATCAGCTTCGTCCTGCCAGTCCCTCTACTATTATTCGGTAGCTTCGCCAAGCAAACC
>DIKB01000072.1:0-5797 GCA_002421445.1 Dehalococcoidia bacterium UBA5629
AGCAGCATCACGCCGGCGATGGTGGCGAGCGCGATCGGCGCCTTGTGGCGGCGGCTCGTCATCTGGCGCCCTTCGGTGAGCGCGAACAGGTCGCCGTTGTCGCAGAAGCGCTGGATCTGCGCCGGCGTGCCCTCGACCAGCTTGACGCCGAGGCTCAGGACAACGATCCGGTCGCACAGGCTCATCACCGCCTTCATATCGTGCTCGACGATCAATACGGTAATGCCGCGATCGCGAATATGCCTGATCTTCTCGGTCATCGCCTTCGTCTCGCTCGGATTCATCCCGGTTACCGGCTCATCAAGCAGCAGCAACTCAGGCCCTGTTGCCAGTGCGATGGCGATGGCAAGAGCGCGCTGATGTCCGTGAGGCAGATTGATCGCCAGGTCATCCTTCAATGGCATCAGACCCATGAAATCGAGAATCTCCATAACCCTCTGTTTCTTTTCGGCATCCTCGTGATTTGCCCCCGGCGTATGGAAAAATGCTTTCCATGCCGGCTCGCGGTAATGCCGGTGATAGCCGCTGTACACATTTTCAAATACCGTTTCCTGCATAAACAGAGTCGGCTGCTGAAATATCCTGCCGATGCCGAACCGGGCAATCTGATCGATGCGCAGATCGGTTATCTCTCGATCTTTATATATAACCTTTCCCTTGTCGGGATGATAGAAGCCACTGATAATATTGAACAGCGTGCTCTTGCCGGCACCGTTCGGGCCGATGAGACCGCAGATCTCGGACGTATGCACCTCGAAACTAACGTCACGGAGAGCGATCAACCCCCCGAATATCTTGGTTACATTTCTAACCTGCAGCAAATCCATAATCTAACCCCGACCCACCTCTGCCGTTTCTTTAAATCCTGTTTTGTCCGACCTGCCCTTCCCTTTAAGATTCCAAAAAGGATCAACCTTCGAATTTTTTATTGTACCGAGTATGCCGCCGGGGAAGAACAGGATTATGATGAGCAGCAGCGCACCGGTAATTATCGGCTCAATTTCTTTAACTATACGTAAATATTCAGGAACAAAAGTCATCAGAACCGCGCCGATAATCGGCCCGAGGATGTAATACTCAAGACCTCCGACCACAGCATAGAGTTGTACATATATGGAGAGCCAGCCGCCGAAAGCGCCAGGCGTGATAATCTGCGAGTAATGGGCATAGAAACAGCCTGCAAGCGCCGCAACCGTCGATCCGACGACGAAGGCCAGCAGCCTATACTTGTACGGATTAATACCCAGTGTGCCCGCCAGGTGGGGACTCAGCTTGATGGCACGCCACACCCTGCCCATACGCGATGAATAGAGCGCATTGAACGCCAGCACAACGAGCAGAAGAACAGCCAGCATGAGATAGTAGAATGCCGTTTTTGAGGTAAACTGGACGGGGCCGATGGCGTCGGGACGTGAGATGCCGATAATGCCTCCCCAGCCGCCGAGAAACTCGAGCTGACCGGCAGCAATGATAACCACCTGTACGAAGATGAGGCTGATGATCACAAACGCCACACCGGCATTCCGAACAAATACCGAGCCGAAGCCGAGCGCCAGAACAGCAGCAATCAGTACCACCAGAGGCAATGCCAGCCAGAAGGAAAATCCGGCGTTCATCACCAGCAACGTCGACGCGTAGGCACCGATCGCATAAAAAGCGGCAGCGCCGAGCGTAATCAGTCCTGCGCTATATAATAAACTGAAAGTCATCGCCAGAATCGCGCCGAGCGATGACATGATGAGCAGATGCTTTATATAATCGCTGTCGATAACCAGCGGCAAAACGAGAAGCACAACCGCCGTGAGTACTATGGCAATCAGCTTTTTCCTGCTGCCGATGGCATTTTTATTCGGTAGCTTCGCCAAGCAAACCTCCCGGCCTGATTATGAGGATGATAATGACCAGCATGAAGACAAAAAGCTCGGCAACGCCGCCGAGGAACTGGAATCCGAAGCTCAACAGCAGTCCGACAAGCAAACCGCCGATAATTGTTCCCCGATAGCTGCCGATGCCGCCGAGCAACAGCACCAGAAACGACAGAAATATCACGTTTTGTCCCATCTGATTGGTAACTGAGAACAGGGGAGCAATGATAGCCCCAGCCAGACCGGCAAGAGCGCTGCCCAGTGCAAAACATAAAACAAGAATCCAGAAGGCATTGACACCCTGCAGCGTCACGGCTTCCGGATCGTAACTCACCGCCCGCAGCAACCTGCCGAAGGACGTTTTATACATAAGCAAATAGAGGCCAAGGCATACCAGCACGCTGAGGATAATAATGACCACTCTCAGTAAGGATATCCTGACATCGAAGATATCCAGTATCTGGGGGAAAGGTGACTGAATACCCCTTTCCTGTGTACCGAAGGCCAGTAGCGTACCCTGCTGCAGGATCATCATCAGGCCAACAGAAGCCATGGCGCTCAGCAGCAGCCGGTAGGAAAACGAGGTGCTCACAGTGAAGCGTTTGCTGAGGATGGCGAAGATGCCGAGATAGCTTAATGCGCCGACGATTGCCAGGGCAATACCAGCCAGGAGCAGGGACACGATATAGTTAACGTGAAGCATCTGGAAAAAGAGGAACATCACATAGGCGCCAATCATATATAGCTGGCCGTGAGCGAAGTTCAAAATCTTGGTGCCTCTGAGGATGATATCGAGCCCCAGTACCATGAGGATATAGATAGACCCTATGGTAAGGGCATTAACCAGAAGTTGAACAAATAATCCCAGAGACATTCTTACTACTCAATTCACCAGAGGAGCATGTGCCTTCAACGGCACATGCTCCCTATCATACTACAGCAGCAACGGATTGACCATAGTATACCCTATCCGGAAGGGTTTTTGTTCTATTTCCACTGTCCGCCGAAAGCGGTCTGGTTGGCTGCCAGCGCCTCCTCGGCAGAGATGGTTCCCAGATACTCGAAGTTTCCGCCCTTGTACAGGCTGAAATCGAGCGTGGCAACGGTATCGCAGAATCTGTCAACCTTATAGTCCGGCCTCTTCACCAGTATACCTTTACCGTTGGGGCTCTCCCATTGCAGGCCGTTTTTCGAGATATATGCTGAAACGACCTCGGGATCAACGCTATTCGCCTTTTTTACGGCTTCAACAAAGGCATAGAACGCAGGTATCCAAGTAAGGCTGGCTACGGACCATCCGCCGTATTTGGCTGTCCAGTCTGCTTTATACTGTTTGGCCATCGCAGTCGGATTCGGAATTTCGGTGGACGGCAGAATAGAGATAAGTCCCTCCATCGATTCCTTCGGCGTCACCGCCAGCACTTCAACCATATTGGGCGGCATCGGGCTGATATGAGCGCCTTTAAAACCAGCTTCATACAAAGCTTTGAACTGCAATCCGAACTGCGTTCCGGCGACGGCGCCGGGATAATCCATAATGTCAGGCTTCAATGACATAATCTTTGTGGCAAACGGTGCGAAATCCTGTGTATCGCGAGGGTAGAAGATATTGTCCAGAACTTTTATACCAAGCTTGGTCGCAATATTTGCATGATCGCGAGCGAGAGCTTTTCCGGTCTCATCGTCCGGTGACAGGTTGACCATAGTTTGTGCATTCGGGAATGCCTTCTTCAGCAGCGGAAACAGCGGAGGCAGATTTGTTCTCCATGTCGCTGTGCCGTAGGTATACTGCATTTTTGGATCGATAATCTTTTCCGAAGCGCCGCCGCAGAACACCGGTATTTTGGCAGGCTCGGTAACGGATAATCCGGCAACGATTGGGGCGGAGCCCACCTGGCAAATGATGAACTTCACTTTGTCCTCATTCACCAGACGCTCTACAGCGGCACGCCCGCCATCGGCAGTGTACTTATCGTCATAGATAACCAGATCGAGATTGTACTTCTGGCCGTTTACGGTAAGCCCTCCCGCTTTATTGAAGGCGGGAATGATCATCTCCAGGGCCTTCTTGGTATCAATGCCGAGACTGTTGGTAAAAGGAAGCGTGGAACCGATTTTAAGGGTTTTCACGTCACCCGTCGCAGCAGTTGCCGGTGCTGGAGGTGGAGCACCACAGGCGCCAAGGACAGGCAATGCTACGAGTACCAGAATCAGAAACAGGAACACCATCAGTTTTTTCATAGTAATCTCCTCATTATTTTTAGCTATAGTTAGCAAGTCAACAATACTTGCCGGGCACAAAGACAGAACTGCTGTTTGGATACGTGACTCCAGTATCACCGCAAGACTACGGTGAAGGGCCGGAGCCACTATCGGTAGATATACTTATTTGCGTGCATATAAAATGAGCTTCTCTGATTTTATCGAAAATCGCCAATAGTATAGTATAGTATAGTATAATATGTTATCAGTTTGCAATCCCGCATATACAAATACCCGATGACATCATACCTGAAATCGATTACATTATGTCTTCGCCTTCGGGTATGAGCCGAGCACTTTCAAAAACACCGTATCCTTTTTAAGCTGAGCCAATGCTTCAGCGACTGGTTTATCCTTGCGATGGCCTTCGAAATCGAGATAAAAATTGTATTCCCATGGTGTTCTCCTGGTAGGCCGCGATTCCACTTTTGTAAGATTGATTTGACGATCGGCAAACTCTTTCACCGCCGCATAAACGGTCCCCGGTTTGTGCTTCAACAGAATCACTATCGACGTCCTGTCATCACAGGTAGGCGCTGAATCCTGTTTGGCAAGAATAAAAAATCTGGTTGAGTTCCTGGGGTTATCCTCTACCTCACGTGCCACTATTTGCATATCGTAAGCAAAAGCAACGCTTTCACTGGTGATCACAGCACAGTCATGCATCTTTTTCTCTTTGATCATCTTCACTATGGCAGTGGTCGTATACGTCGGTATCAATTCACATCCCAGATGTCTCAGAAAGGCCTGACATTGCGCCAGAGCATGGGGATGAGAGTAAATTTTTTTAATTGAACCGAGACTTGTAGATTTGTTTGCTATCAGGCTGTAGGTCATCCTGATATGCATTTCACCGCAGACCATGACATCCGATTCCAGCAGCAGATCGTACGTCCGGCCCATGCTGCCTTCCTGTGAATTTTCCACCGGCACAATGCCGTGAGATAGGCTGCCATCCTGCACCAGTTTGAAGACTTTCTCAAGGGTATCGCACTGCCTGGTCTTTACAGACTTTCCAAAAAAATCAAATGCGACTTCCTGTGCATACGAGCCATCCTCTCCCTGAAAAGCTACCTCCAGTCCGTTTACATTCTCAGCGCTCATTGTGAAACCTCCTGTTTCGAACTCATCTGCACAATAAGTATCCGTGGATTCTGATTATCCTTGATTCTACCACTGAAATCAACATGAAGAGCAAACGTATTTGCTAAATGACAATAACCGCAATAGCTTATCGCATAGCGAACTTACATATTTTTACCGGTGCAAGCAGCCAGTTGGGACAACTCCTTCATTAATCTGGAAAAATCGGATGGAGTCAACGACTGCAAACCATCCACCAGTGCATCCTTTGGATTCGGATGAACCTCAATCAATAATCCATCAGCGCCGGCAGCAACAGCAGCTTTGGCGATAGACGGCACAAAATCATGATGCCCGGCTGCATGACTGGGATCAACAATAACGGGCAGATGGCTGAATTTTTTTACGACTGCAATTGACGATATATCGAGGGAGAAACGGATGCTGTCTTCGAATGTACGGATGCCACGCTCGCATAATATGACATTCGGGTTTCCCTGTGCGAGTATGTAATCAGCTGCGGTCAGCCATTCCGTAACCGTTGATGATAACCCTCTTTTCAATACGACAGGACGATTGGTCATACC
>DIKB01000072.1:5865-6953 GCA_002421445.1 Dehalococcoidia bacterium UBA5629
ATCCACCACCTCGGTAACAACAGGCATACCGAACTTTTTCTTCGCATCAGCCAGCAGCTCAAGGCCTTTTTTCTCCAAACCCTGGAAGCTGAATGGCGACGTCCTCGGCTTATAAGCGCCACCCCTCAAAATCGAAGCACCGGCACCCTTTACTATCCTAGCAGCAGTCATCAGTTGCTCTTCACTCTCAACAGCGCACGGCCCCGCCATGACGACAAAGCGGTCACCACCGATGTGCACATCATCAACAGTGACAATAGTATTATCCGCCTTAAAACCCCTTGAGGCGAGCTTATATGGCTTCATGATCCTCGCCACATTTTCAACGCCCGGGAGAACTGCAAACGTATCTGTGGATAACGTACCGGTATTGCTCCCCAAAATGGCAACAACCGCTTTATCCGTTCCCAAATTCAGTTGCACTCCAAAGCCGAGCGATTTAGCCCTCTGCACCACCTCGTCAATTTCTTCAGGAGTCGTTCCCTTCCTCATTTCAATGATCATGATTTTCTTCTGACCCTCCTCTTGTGCTTTACGAACCTGATTGCGTTATTAAATGATCAGGAATGTACTGATACATCTATATTGTTCCGATAGATTGATGATACGTGTGTGGAGATGAATCTGTCAAACTGGAAAACAGTTAACGTACTGATGTTTATAGTTCTCCGCTTCACTTTTACCTGATAAATTAGATATACTCTGAGCAAAGAAAGAGGGAAAAGAACAGAAACATGGCAGCGATTGTATCTGTGGAAGGATTTAAACAGAGTGATTTACCCAAGATAGAGGTGCACCGCAAAGAGAAAGGGATGCCGCTGGCAGCGCTTCCCAACCTCATCGCTATAGCCACAAATGAAAAGCTGTCCTCCCCGATAAAACAGTTCGACCTGTCAAACGGAGAGGAGATCGCCGACTTCATCGAGAATACGTTCATCAAAACAAAACAGGATCATCTCTCCCTCTACATCAATAAGAAACGCATCCCGCTTGATATAGAGACGACCAGAACGATCTTGAAGACGATAGATGCCCTCGTCCCGGGATGCGCAAATTCAAAGGAAGAGCAAACGCCGGAAATACTATCG
>DIKB01000023.1 GCA_002421445.1 Dehalococcoidia bacterium UBA5629
GCTGGGGGGTTATTCACTATTGATCACACTTCATCCTCTTCCGATGCTTTATTCAAGATCGGTTCACCGCCTATATTCCACATAGCTTTACATGAGCAACAAAATACTTTACCGTGCATAGTCATATCCAGCGTACCATGACATACAGGACACGGAATAAATATGTCTTTCAGGTAAGGTTGAACGGTAGTCTTTTTTGTTGGTGGTCTATTTAATGCGGCTCCGGCGTTCATTGTGCGTTCCCTCCCTTATTAACTTAATAATAAGATCGAGGTAAGCTATTGTATGTGATAATTATCACAAAACAGGGGTAGTTAAATAGCCATTGCGTGTGTTTTCATATGGTCGTATAATCTGTTCTTAATTGGCTATAATTCAGTGGTGGTATTGATTTGAAATTGTACGGATTTATCGGTGTACTGATGCTGGTTGCTGTATCAGTGAATTGTGCTGTTCCATTGACACCTGTTTCTCCCCAGCCTGTTGTGATAGAACATCCGGTCGTTTCTCCGACCACGCCACCAATAGTTTCCGCTCCTGTTTCCAGCGTGACCGATGGCATATCCTGGTCGGAAGCAATAAATCATGTTGGAGAAACAATGAAAGTATGTGGAACCGTAGCTGGTGCCCATTGGGCAAATACGAGCAAGGGGAAACCATCCTTTCTCAACGTTGGGAAGCCCTATCCCGATCCCGCTCGCTTTACCGTAATCATCTGGGGAAGCAATCGCGAGAAATTTTCACAGCCGCCGGAGAAATACTATAATGGGAAAACCATTTGTGTAACCGGTTTGATTACTCAATACAATGGTATGCCTGAAGTTGAAGTGAAGGCTCCGGATCAAATTACTGTGCGATAGAATACAGTCTACATGAGAGACAGGGAATCTCAGCGTTGCTCATGAGTACGCTTTTTCGATATAATTGTTGGCACGCCAGCGTAGCTCAGTGGTAGAGCAGCGGTTTCGTAAACCGCAGGTCGGGGGTTCAAATCCCTTCGCTGGCTCCATTATTTACTCTTATCCTCAAAGCCACCCTACTTAACAACTTGCTTTCCTGAATAATCGCTGATTCAATAGTTCTTATTAGAGTCCAGTGACTATATTAGCATACTTATCGTAGAACATTAACAACAGTGTTCAAAAATAATTGACTGAACACACGTAGGAATGATAAACTTTCGACCTGGATGATCAATCGTGGTCATATATAAAAATACATAGGAGGAAACATGGTTACTATTCCTGGTATTATTTGGCTCGTGCCAGTTGCCGGAATAATCACGGTGCTCTTTGCCATCTATCTGGCAAGAGATGTTATGCGCCGTGATGCCGGAACTCCGGAGATGAAGAAGGTCGGCGATATGATCTTCGAAGGCGCCTGGGCATTCATGAAACGGCAATACAGCACAATCGGTTATCTGTCTATCCTTGTTGCGGTAATCATAGGGTTTGTAGTAGGCATCCTTGGCGCAGAGAGCAAAATACCTGAGCTCAAGGATCTGGCTGGCTGGGGTATAGGATGGAGAACAGCGGTAGCCTTTCTCGTCGGCGCTTTCTGTTCAGGCATTTCAGGATTTATCGGCATGTATATCGCCGTTAAATCCAATGTCCGCTGTGCTGCTGCGGCCCGTCATGGACTGCGTGAGGCTGTAACAGTGGCGTTACGCGGCGGTGCCGTATCAGGATTCCTGATCACCGCGCTCAGCCTTCTGGGTGTGACTGCCATCTTCTTCGCCTTTGGCGGTGCAACACATCCGGATATAGCTCCTCACCTTATCGTTGGTTTTGGCTTCGGTGCCAGCTTTGTCGCACTGTTCGCCCAGCTCGGCGGCGGTATCTACACCAAAGCTGCTGATATGGGTGCCGACCTCGTCGGTAAAGTTGAAGCGGGCATTCCTGAGGATGATCCCCGCAACGCCGCCGTGATCGCCGACCTCGTCGGTGACAACGTCGGTGACTGTGCCGGCCGTGGTGCCGATCTTTTTGAATCAACTGCAGCCGAGAATATCGGCGCAATGATCCTTGGTGTCATCGCTTATATGGTGACAAAAGATATCGCATGGGTTATTTTCCCGCTGGTTGTCCGCGGCTTCGGTCTCATTGCAAGCATGATCGGCATAATGTGTGTACGCGCTAAAGAGGAAGAAAATGCCATGGATGCTCTCAACCGAGGGTATTTCGTGGCGATCGGCCTTTCCATTGTCGGCCTGGCAATAACCGTAGCAGTCATGTTGAATAACTGGTGGCTGTTCGGAGCCGGCTGTATTGGTATCGTAGCCAGCGTGGTCATCATCTACGTAACGCAGTACTATACTGAAGGCCGTTACGGCCCGGTGAAAAGCATCGTGGAGGCATCAAAAACCGGTCCTGCTACGAACATCGTCATCGGCACCGCTGTTGGTTTTGAAACCACTCTGGCTACGTCGCTCATCATCGGCGGATCGCTGCTGCTTTCTTACTGGATGGGCAGCAACAGCAATATCGCCGGAGTTACTCCGGCTGCTATGGGTGCTTTCGGTACCGCGGTGGCTACCATGGGCATGCTGATGACCTGTCCGTACGTTCTTTCCATGGACACCTTCGGCCCCATCACTGACAACGCAAACGGCGTTAATGAAATGGCAGGCGCCGGTAAAGAAGTTCGTAAAATCACCGACCGCCTTGACGCTGTCGGCAACACCACCAAGGCATTGACCAAGGGTTATGCCATGGTTTCAGCCGGTCTGGCTGCTTTCCTGCTCTTCCAGGCGTATCTGGACAGAGTTGCTCTGTTACGCCCCGGCAACCCGCTTAACGGCATCGTTGACATCGCTCGGCCTGAAGTGTTCGTCGGCGCTTTGCTCGCGGTCATGCTGGTATTCCTGTTCGCGTCATGGACAATTAAAGCTGTGGGTAAGACCGCGGCGAAGATTATCGAAGAAGTTCGACGACAGTTTAAAGCGGATCCCGGCATTATGGCCGGAACATCCAAGCCGGATTACGCCAGAGCCGTCGATATCACTGCACGCGCAGGCCTCAGAGAAATGATTCTCCCGGGTTTGCTGCCCGTCCTCGCCCCGGTCGTTATCGGGTTAACCTTCAAATATCTGGGCATTGCCGTCAATCCGGCTCACCCGGCTTATGACGCTCCGATGGTTGTTGCCGCACTTCTTATGGTAGGAACCATCGCCGGCATCATGATGGCGTCCTTCATGAATAACGGAGGCGGCGCCTGGGACAACGCTAAGAAATACATTGAAGACGATCAATTGAAAGATGAGCAAGGCAATGTAATCGGTAAGGGATCATTCGCTCATGCTGCGGCAGTCGTTGGCGACACTGTCGGTGATCCATTCAAGGACACTGCTGGCCCATCACTGCACGTGCTGGTCAAACTGCTGAGCACCATTACTCTTGTGCTCTGCCCGATTTTCATCTAGGAGTGATTTTCAGCTAAACCTGAGAAAAACAGGTAAGAAGCTATTAACGGAGCAATCCCTTTGTGACGGGATTGCTCCGTTGTCGCTTCCGAGCCGACAATATAACAATTAGTTCCATACGGTCCGACAATCAGTGTTTTGGCAATCATGCTGTTCTCATCCTCCTTTTACTTGTTAAATAACTGTCCTGTGCCATCCAGCATACGCGCCACTTCCTCTCTGTGCAGTACCAACCTCGTTGCTACCTCTCCGGCACTTATAGCCTCTGCAACTTTATTGAATTGCCAGAATCCGATATTCCCGCTGAATGGCGTAATAGCCATATCTGCCCCTTTAAGATTTTCCATCGCTATACGATACTCGAGAATGGATAACGACTGGCTCAATACATCGGCCAGAGTCGGCTCTTTTGAAAACAAAAAGGCTGTTTTGTCATTGCCCTTTGGATCAATCGCAGTGACTCTGTATTTCTTCTGCCTCGGCAATCGGGAAAGAAAAAATGTTTTAACACCTTTGTCGAAATTTATAACATGCGAACCATACACTGCGCCGTGTTCCAACAGTGAAGTTTTCTGGCTCTCGTTACCGGATTGCACTTGATATTCATAATATCTTTCACATGCTTCCTGTATCGATAATTCCTCATGAGGCACAGGAATAACATTGACTCCGATAACAAAATCTGCCCCGAGATCGCGGCACACGCTCACAGGTACGACGTTGACCAGCCCGCCATCAACCAGATAACGTCCCCGGCGCTTGACCGGTGTGAAAATAGCAGGCATCGATATACTGGCTCTGATCGCTTCAACCAGAGAGCCTTTTAGCATCACGACCTGCTCGCCAGTCATAATATCGGTAGCAACGCAGGCAAACTTCTTTTCTAGTTGGGAAAAACTCTTCTCTTTTAGGAGAACTTTCAAAAAGGAGGTTACGCGATTTCCTTGAATAAAACCCCTCATGGGCATGGCAATATCAGCAAATCGATACATCTGCTTCCAGTCCAGTTCTAGGGCTATTTTTTTGATTTCGCTGGCATTGAGCCCGCTGGCATAAAGCGCTCCGATAACAGCGCCCATACTTGTGCCGACAATGATATCCGGATAAATATGGTTTTCCTCAAGCACACTCAGCACGCCAATATGAAATAGGCCACGCGCCACACCACCACCCAGCGCGTAGCCGATCTTTCCTTCAGGTTGAACTACCATGTATAACACACCTCAGCAAACATACGTTTCTTATTTGGTGTAATTCTACCACTTTGATCATTACACAGGTAAAACAGCGATGTGCGAGTCACTCACATAATAATAATAAACCTCGCAGTGCCAATTACCGTTTATACAGTAATAAAACATTAAATAATAGGGTAGAATAATACCAAGAGGAATGTGAAATGAAAAAGACGCTGATTTGTGGATTACTGGTTATCGCTCTGGGTGTACTTAATAGCTGTGCACAGGCGGTATCGGGCGAAGTGTTGAAATCGGACAAATCGCGTGTGACAGCACCGTCAGCGAGTGCTGCTGATATGACTGCACTGGTTGACGGGAATACTACGTTCGGCTTCGATTTATATCGTATTCTCTCAAAAACGGAGGGTAATATTTTCTATTCTCCGTACAGCATCTCAGCAGCTCTCGCCATGACATACGCCGGTGCAAAGGGCGATACAGCTAAACATATGGCGGATACGCTGCACTTCACGTTGCCGCAAAGCCGTTTGCATACAGCTTTCAACAGTCTTGATATCGAGATGAGCAAAAGGGGAGAAGGTGCCAGGGGGAAGGATGGCAAGGGTTTCAGGCTGCATGTCGTCAATGCCATCTGGGGACAGAAGAACTATAGCTTCCTCCCATCATTTCTCGATGTCCTTGCGGAGAATTACGGAGCGGGACTCCGAATCGTTGATTTTATCCAAGAAACGGAGAAATCCAGAACTAAGATTAATACGTGGGTCAGCGATCAAACAGAGGACAGAATAAAAGACCTGATCCCGGCTGGTGCAATAGATACGCAGACACGGCTCGTTCTCACCAATGCCATCTATTTCAATGCAGCATGGCTGAATCAGTTCAGCGCAAGCGCAACGGCCAACGCACCGTTCCATATGATTGATGGAAAAGATAAAACAGTACCGATGATGAAACAGACGGAATCATACGGATACGCGGAAGGTGACGGCTACCAGGCGGTGGAATTGCCTTACGATGGACGTGCGTTATCCATGATCGTGCTGCTTCCACGCGCAGGCCAGTTTACCTCGTTTCAGGGCTCGCTCGATGCACAAAAAGTGAAGGGAATTATCGGTACACTGAAAAACAAACAGGTTGCATTGACCATGCCGAAATTCCAGTTCGATTCCGAATTCAGCTTAAAAAAGGCGTTGGTGGCGCTGGGAATGGAAGTGGAGTTCACCAGCGACGCAGATTTCTCCGGTATGACCGGAAACCGCGATCTCTTTATCAGCGATGTGATACATAAGGCGTTTGTCGCTGTCGATGAAAAAGGCACCGAGGCTGCAGCAGCTACAGCGGTGATCATGAGTGTGACCGCCATGCCTCTTCAACCGGTCGAGGTCACTGTGGATCGGCCATTTATATTCCTCATCCGCGATGTTAAAACCGGCGCGGTATTGTTTATCGGACAAATTCTGAATCCGTCTTCATAACCGGGTTCGGTTAACTATCTGATCAAGTTGATAGTCAGCAACGAGATTTTGGCATTAACCATGGAAATCATCCCTTTCCTTCTTATAGAGTATAATGACATTGTATCTTTTTAATCTATTGATACGGTTAGGTTCAATAGTTAAAGAATGCTACATTGATGAAATGTTAACAGGATTTAGAATCCCGAGGGTATTATGAAATGGCGATGTCCGCAACCGGAGAGAGCAAGGCAAAAAGGCTGCCTTGATATCAAAGAAGATAGTCAATGCGTACGCAAGGAATGGAGCAATATCACATATTTCAAAGTAAAAAACCATTCTGAACCGTCCAAAGCAGAAGTTTACTGTGAACGGGTTAAAGCTATATTACGTGAAGAGTGAGCTAATAAAACACTGGCTGTTCACTAAGCACAGTTGCTGTGCGGTACTCTTTTGGCGGGATGCCCTATATGTCTTTAATAGTGCTCAGGTTAAGACCAAACGATTGCGCTCTTATTTCAAAATCTTTCCAGTCTTCGTTTTCCCAGGGAAGATACCGCAGATCCTTAGGACTTCGGAAAGCATAAAGCAAAAGGTCTATTATTTCTTTTGAAGAATTGCCCAGTTTGATGACCATGTCTTTCCTTACCGGAAAAACTTGTCCGGTAACTAGTGCTGGAACGTTTGGATAATAGACATTTATTAATGTGAAGATAGCTTCTTCTCCGCTCACTTTAACCTTTTCCTCAGATAGTATCCACCCATACGAAAGACAGCTCGGGGAGAATAAAAAGAGACAGGGATTCAGATGAAGTAACCGTTCGATAGTTATTACTTCACCTCCTCCGAAAAAAAGCCCCAAAACCGGAATCCTGGAAAGATGGCTCTTGATTTTTGTTGAGTTCAGCGCAATTCCTGAGAGATATACAATGACTATTCCCAAAAAGACGCCAAAACCGGCATGAAAAAACTTCTCAGGGAGAAATACCAATAGAACTGATCTTCCCACTTCTTCCACGCTCTTGAGCAGAAAAGCAATAATGAAAATTAAAACTGCAATTGGGAGCCAAAAACCGAAGCCAAGCACGACTATAGCAATTTGATTCTTGATGAACTTTTTCATAGAAATCATCTAAATTCTAATGCATAATTTATGTCGCACATAGCAACATTGTACCATGTACTAAGTTATTTTCAATACGCGAGAAGTAGGGAAATGCACGAGTGATGACCCCACCTAGCCTCAGTAAAGTCAACTGCCACCTAAAGGGGGGAGATGCCTAGTCTGTCATTGGCTATTAACGGTTGGCTGATTCGACATTTCATGATGAAACTGTATATTCTATGTAGTATATATGTTGAAAAAAGATAAAAGAAGCTCTCCGGTTATTGGTTGCTACACAAGTAATATCGACGGTCATGATATTCAATATATGGTAAAACGCAGCGCTCGCTGCCGATATGCCAGAATTGAATTCAAGTCTGATACCGGACTGTCAGTGGTGATTCCTCGACACTATGCTCTTGAACGAGTTCCAGTATTACTACAAGAAAAAATTACCTGGATAACACGGCAAATTACAAAACACAGGCTGAATTTAAATTCAATTCGCACGCAACGTATCGCTATTGGCAACTTCATATCGTTTCTTGGGCGCAATATCCAGTTGACCAAGGCTTCTATTATTGAGGACTCCAGGGAACACGCATATCTAATAGAAGATAAGCTTATTGTCAATTGTGCGGATGCTGAGTTGGAGGAGGTAGTAACAAGCTGGTATCGAAAGCAGGCTTTCTTGATATTGAAACAAAAAGTGGACGAAACGATAAGTCTACTCGGAGTCGAATATACTCGATTAATGATACGAGGACAAAAAACGAGATGGGGTAGTTGTTCGAGAAAGGGAACACTGAGTTTCAATTGGAAATTGATGATGTTTTCAGAACCTGTGATCGATTATGTCGTTCTGCATGAGGTTGCTCATCTTAAAGAAATGAATCATTCCAAGAGGTTCTGGGCGATTGTGGAATGGTACTGCCCCGAGTGTCATGAACACCGTAAATGGCTTAGATTATACGGTCAGCAAATAGCTGGTTTAACGGGAGAATAATACAATCAAAAATAAGTGTAAAAGGAGTGAATTAGTATGTCGGTATTATGGGAACAATTCGTATTAACATTTATACCGCTCTTTATAGTCATCGATGCAATTGGCACGCTACCATTCGTGATCTCTCTTAGCGAGGGGATGAATCGTAAAGAACGGCGCCATATGATTAATATTGCAGTCCTCACTGCTGCGGTAGTCGGCCTGGTCTTTTTGTTTTTCGGCCAGTTTGTACTGACGGTGATGGGCATCTCTTTTGCATCCTTTGCCGTCGCTGGCGGCATCGTTCTGTTAGTGCTATCAATCCGTCACATGTCAACAGGACAGATGACTGAAGATATCGCTAAAGAAGAAGTTATGGCCATGGTTCCAATCGGTACCCCTCTATCTGCAGGACCGGCAACCATCACAACACTAATACTATTGGTTCAACAATATCCGCTCTATGTTGTATTAATTTCATTTCTGCTGAATGTTATAATTTTATGGATTATCTTTTTGCTCGGAAACTGGATATCCGGATTCCTGGGGAGAGGCGGATTAAAAGCTGTATCCCGTGTTTTCAGCCTGTTGTTGGCCGCGATCGCTATCAGTATGATATTCAAAGGGCTGAATATGGCAGGGATTATTTCATTAACCCAGTAAGCAGTGCCGGCTCAATGTGGCAACGAGAACATGATTCTTCCCTGTTCATGCCTGTGTCAATGATTAGAAAACGATTTGCTGTTTTTATAACGTATGAGTTCAATGCTTTTAGCGGATTCACGGGAAGAGGGATTTCCATTCGGTACAGGTCGGGTAAAATTTGTTCTATCATTTGCGTGATTATAGCATTGCTTTTATGCAAGTCTGAATTTTAAGTGTATGGCAATCTTCAACATAAGCATAATCAGCCACATCAGGCATGTTATAATAGTTTGTCTGTCAACAGTGGTGAGATTATGGAAACGCCGTTCGAGATTATCGATCACACCGCCGATATCGGCATTGCCGTTCAGGGATCAACGCTGAAGCATCTGTTTGAAAATGCAGCAGTCGGCCTTTTCAGCATGATCACCGATCTTACCGCAGTAGAGGATTCCATCGAGTATCCGATCAATATTTCATCTGATACTAAAGAAAACTTGCTTGTAGACTGGCTCAACGAGCTTATATACGTCTACGAAGTGGAACATATTATTTTCAAGCATTTTAACATTAACATCCTTTCGGATACCGCTCTCGAAGCGTTATGCTTCGGCGATTCTCTGAATAACAAACGTCACCTGATCAAGAGAGAGGTGAAGGCTGCAACCTATCATATGCTTTCGATAACGAATGACATTAATGGCTTTCACGCAACAGTAATCTTCGATATTTAAGGAATACCAATGTCAAAGTGGGACGGTAAACTACGTAAGCTTGATGCGTATCGCTGGGAGATATCCCCTGATTACAAACCCGGTATGAAGGTGCCAGGTATAGTCTACGCCAGCGATGCCATGATGGAATCCATTAAAGAAGACCAATCGCTGGAACAGGTCGCCAATGTTGCATTTCTGCCCGGCATAATGAAGTACTCTCTGGCTATGCCTGACATTCACTGGGGATACGGTTTTCCGATCGGAGGCGTTGCGGCAACCCGTGTCAGCGACGGTGTTGTCTCTCCGGGCGGCGTCGGCTACGACATCAATTGCGGCGTCAGACTCCTCAAAACCAACCTCACCGAAGAAGAGGTACGACCGCGGATCAGAGACTTGATTAACCACATTTTTAACAACGTTCCCTCAGGTTTGGGATCCGAGGGGAAAATCGTTGTCAGTGAAAAAGATTTAAAACATCTCATGGCAGAAGGAGCACACTGGGCGGTTAAGAAAGGCTATGGACAGAAAGGAGATCTCGATGCCACTGAAGAAATGGGTTGTATGCGTGATGCAGATCCGGACGCAGTCAGCAGCAAAGCAATTAAGAGAGGAATGCCTCAATCCGGCACACTGGGATCCGGTAATCATTTTCTTGAGATTCAGACCGTGAAAGAGATATTCGACCAAGCCGCTGCTGAAGCTATGGGTATCATCGCTCCAGGACAGGTATTGATTCTCATTCATACCGGCTCTCGAGGACTCGGTCATCAGGTCTGCGGCGATTATTTACGCATAATGGAGACCGCGGCCATAAAATATAGCATACGGCTTCCTGATAAGCAGCTTGCCTGCGCACCGATACAATCGGATGAAGGGAAAAAATATCTGTCAGCAATGGCCTGTGCCGCAAATTATGCCTGGGCCAACCGACAGTGCATCGCTCACTGGATACGCGAGTCGTTCGCCGCGATATTCCACAAGTCGCTGGAAAGCCTCGGCATGGATCAGGTTTACGACGTCGCACATAACATCGCAAAAATAGAGACACATCACGTTGATGGCAAAGCTGTATCCGTCTGTGTACACCGCAAGGGAGCAACGAGGGCATTTCCTCCCCATCATGAAGATGTTCCGGAGAAATACAAAGACATCGGTCAGCCTGTACTCATACCCGGAGACATGGGGCGTGTTTCCTATATAGCTCTGGGCAGTGAGAAAGCGCTCGCTGAAACCTTCGGTTCAACCTGCCACGGAGCGGGTAGGATGCAGAGCCGCGGAGCAGCTAAGCGCAGCCAGCGTGGCTCAGATGTAGCGCACGATCTCGAAGCACGCGGCATCACGATAAAGACAGGCGATATGTCAGCACTCGCTGAGGAAGCCTCGGAGGCGTATAAAGACATTACACAGGTCATTGAAGTCGCCCATCAGTCGGGCATCTCAAAGAAAGTAGTCATGACAGCACCGATAGGCGTTATCAAGGGGT
The DNA here is from genome assembly GCA_002421445.1 of Dehalococcoidia bacterium UBA5629. GTDB lineage: Bacteria > Chloroflexota > Dehalococcoidia > GIF9 > UBA5629 > UBA5629. Next base: position 11,009 of record DIKB01000023.1, read on the forward strand.
AATAACTTTATGCAACCTAACTCTGTCACACAAAGCGCTGCGTCAGGACAGGTTAGGCTTAAGATTCCGCTTCATTAACCAGTATTCCATGCTGTCAATAAGCGCCAGCCAGCTCGCTTCAATGATATTGGTCGAACTGCCCACTGTTTTCCAGCGTTTCTTCCCATCGCTCGATTCGATGAGCACCCTGACTGTAGATTCGGTGCCGCTGCTCTCTTCGAGTATTCGCACTTTATAGTCAACCAGTTCCACTTTGTTGATCGCCGGATAAAACTCGATCAGCGCCTTACGTAAGGCACAATCGAGAGCATTCACCGGACCATTCCCTTCCGCAGCAGTATGGATCAATTTTTCGCCCAGTTTCACCTTTACTGTGGCCTCAGACAGCGTTTGTGATCCGGTCTTCGTCGGCAAACGGCGATGTTTTTCAACCACCACCATAAAATCGATCACCTCGAAGAATGGCACATATCCGGGTTGAGCACGGTGCAGCAGCATCTCAAATGATGCATCGGCACTCTCATATTGGAATCCCTGACTCTCAAGCAGCTTGATCTGCTCCAGTATCTGGCGTGCCTGCTTGCCATGTGCCGGCATGGGGATACCGAGCTCTTTAGCCTTATAGATGATGTTTCCTCTCCCTGAGAGCTCTGAAACGACAACCTTCGGACTATTCCCCACCAGCCTGGGATCGATATGCTGGTAGCTATCCTGCCATTTCATCATGCCCGAAACATGCAGCCCCGCTTTATGGGTGAAAGCGCTGAGCCCGACATATGGCAGGCGTGCGGACGGAGTGATATTAGCCAGCGTATCAACGTATCTTGATACCTCCATTAACCGGGCGAGACGCCCTGACGGGATGCAGTCGATATTCAACTTGATCTTCAGATTGGGAATGATCGAGCAAAGGTTGGCATTACCGCACCGTTCTCCGTAACCATTGATCGTCCCCTGTATCTGGACAACGCCGGCTTCGATGGCTGCCAGAGAGTTAGCTACGGCAAGCTCGGAGTCATTATGCGCATGAATCCCCAGGTTAACCGGAACTTTCTTGCGCAACAGCTTGATAGCACTCTCAATCCCGGCTGGCAATGTACCGCCATTGGTATCGCATAAAATGACGCATTCGGCACCTGCGTCACAGGCGGCCTCAACCGTCTTGACCGAATAGTCCGGGTTCGCCTTAAATCCATCGAAGAAATGCTCGGCATCATAGAAAACGCGCAGACCCTTTTGTCTCAAATACCGCACGGACTCACTGATCAGACGCAGATTGTCATCCAGACCGATCTCCAGCACCTGGCTAACCTGCGAAGCAGAGCTTTTACCGACGATGGTAACGACTTCAGTGCTGGCATCAACCAGAGCCCTGAGATTGGTATCTTTGTTAACATCCGTGCTTGGATGTTTCGTACTGCCGAACGCAACCAGCGTAGACCGTTTCAATTTCAATGCTTTAGCACGTTCAAAGAATTCGGTATCTTTCGGATTTGCTCCGGGCCATCCGCCCTCGATGTAATGTATTCCGAGATCATCGAGCTTTAATGTGATCTTCAGCTTATCGGCAACCGACAAGGAAACACCCTCGAGCTGTGCCCCATCGCGTAGCGTCGTATCGTAAAGTTGAATGGATCGCTTCACCATATTTTCTCCATTTGTTCCGGCACCATTGCTAACTCAGGTAAGGTAGGATAGCAGCCATACCTCTGCCAATTATGGCAGATGGCTTAATTAACCGTGTTTTTGCGCGTATAGTCCACCAACCCGCCGGCCTCAATGATCTTCATCATGAAGTCCGGATACGGTTTGGCAATGAATGTTTTATTCCTGGTGAGATTCTTTATCTCCCCTTTGCTCAGATCAACCTCGAGGACATCTCCGCTGTCGGTGCTATTAACGGCATCCTCGCTCTCCAGTAGCGGCAGCCCGATATTGATAGCGTTACGGAAGAAAATCCGGGCAAAACTCTTGGCGATGACACAGGATACCTTTGCCGCCTTAATCGCCAGCGGCGCATGTTCACGCGATGAACCGCAGCCGAAATTGGTATCAGCCACAATAATATCGCCCGGCTTCACTTTTTTCACAAAGTCGATATCGATATCTTCCATGCAATGAAGCGCCAGCTCAGCCGGCTCTGACACATTGCAATACCGCGCCGGAATAATGACATCGGTATCGACGTTAACCCCGTATTTATGTACTGTACCTTTTAGCATCATTTGCAGATCTCCTCCGGACCGGTGATTCTTCCTGTGATAGCGCTCGCAGCCGCCACCGCAGGATTCGCCAGATAAACCTCCGACTTCGTGCTGCCCATTCTGCCGACGAAGTTCCTGTTCGTCGTTGAGATACATCGCTCGCCCGCAGCCAGGATACCCATATAACCACCGAGACAGGGGCCGCATGTCGGCGTGCTCACAACAGCTCCGGCAGTGATAAATATCTCGATAAGCCCTTCATGTAAAGCATCCATATACACCTGCTGTGTACCCGGGATAACGATACAGCGGACATGTGAATCGACATGTCTTCCCTTGAGCACTTTAGCAGCCAGCCTCAGATCATCCATCCGTCCATTCGTACAGCTTCCGATAACTGCCTGGTCGATAGCGACATTCCCTACCTTGCTGACCGGCTTTGCATTCGATGGCAGATGAGGGAAGGAAACCTGAGGTTCCAGCTTAGAAACATCGTATTCGATTGTGCGGACGTATTCAGCATCGTCATCTGCCTTATAAACGGTGTACGGACGCTTTGCCCTGCCTTTCAGATACTTTTCGGTAGCCTGATCCACAGCAAAAACTCCGGCCTTACCACCGGCCTCAATTGCCATGTTCGCCATAGTAAAGCGGCCATCCATCGGCAACGCATCGATCGCCTCACCGGTGAATACCATCGCCGAATATAACGCTCCATCAACGCCGATATCTCCTATCGTGTGCAGGATAAGGTCCTTGCCGCCCACCCATTTGCCGAGTTTGCCGCGATAGATAAACTTGATTGACGTCGGCACCTTCATCCATATTTCGCCTGTAGCCATGCCTACAGCGATATCCGTCGAACCCATGCCGGTTGAAAACGCTCCCACCGCGCCATAGGTGCAGGTATGTGAATCGGCGCCAATAATCACCTCTCCCGGCAGCGTCAGACCCTGTTCCGGCAGCAGGACGTGTTCAATACCCATCTGCCCCACTTCGAAATAGATCAGGCCTTGCTCGTGGGCGAACTCACGCATCATCTTCGCCTGTTCTGCAGACGCTATATCTTTATTCG
>DIKB01000110.1:0-5323 GCA_002421445.1 Dehalococcoidia bacterium UBA5629
GTATGGATTTATAAAGGGGATATTATCCCTGAAGTTAGGAAGGAAAAGGAAAGTGCTACAGCCGAAACGGGTGAAGTATCGAAAACTGCATAGAGGCCGACGTAAGGGCGAAGCGCATTCCGGTAACACCGTTGCCTTTGGTGATTATGGGATGCAGGCTCTTGAGACTGCGTGGATAAGCGACAGGCAGATTGAAGCTACGCGCCGCGTCATTGTGCGGTATTTACGACGCGGTGGGAAAATGTGGATACGTATTTTCCCTGATAAATCAGTAACCAAGAAACCCGCTGAAACGAGGATGGGAAGCGGTAAGGGTGCTCCCGATCATTGGGTTGCTGTGATTAAGCAGGGCAGGATGTTATTTGAGATAGCAGGCATTAAGGAAGATATGGCCAAAGAAGCGGTAAAGCTCGCTGCATATAAGCTGCCTATCCGTGCACGATTCGTGGTCAAAGAAGCGGCTGCTACGGAGGCTCAAGGTGAAGATTGACGACATCAGGATGCTTGGCATCGAAGAGATGAAAAAGAACTTGAATGAAGCGCATGAAGAGCTTTTCAATCTGAGATTCCGCTTGTCAACACGACAACTGGTTAATCACCGGGAATTGGTTAAGGTAAAAAAGCGCATTGCGCGGTTGAATACGATACTTAGAGAGAAAGAACTTGGTTTAAGGTAAAAGATGGAAAGCAATCGGAAAGAAAGAATCGGCAAGGTTGTCAGTAACAAAATGGAGAAGACGGTGGTGGTGCAGATAGAGGATTTGAAGCGCCATCCCATGTACAGGAAGGTGGTAACGCACCGGGTTAAATTCAAGGCGCATGATGAAAACAAAGAGTGCGCGACGGGTGATGTCGTGAGGATCGTAGAGACTCGACCTCTTTCTAAGGATAAGCGGTGGAGGGTTGCGGAGATATTAAGAAAGAAAGAAGTTGCTGAGATAGAACCAAAAGAAGTGGTTTAAATTTATCGTAAGGGAAGAGACGTGATACAGTCATATACAAGACTTAAAGTAGCAGATAATACCGGTGCGCGCGAAGTGATGTGCATTACTGTGCTCGGCGGCACGGGCAGGCGATATGCCAGTGTTGGTGACATTATCGTTGTCACTGTCAAACGCGCTATCCCTGGCGGAGTCGTGAAGAAGAGCGATGTGACTCATGCTGTGGTTGTGAGAGTTGCCAAGCAGTACCACAGGACGGACGGGACATATGTTCGGTTCGATGATAACGCGGCAGTCATCCTTGATGAGAAGGATAATCCGAAAGGCACGCGCATTTTCGGGCCGGTTGGACGTGAACTGAGAGAGAAGAACTTTATGAAAATAATATCTCTTGCTCCAGAGGTTTTGTGACTATGAAGATACGAAAGAATGATACGGTTCTGGTAATTGCCGGAAAAGACAAAGGGAAGCGGGGAAAGGTACGCTTGGCCCTGCCGATTGATGAGAAAGTAGTTGTCGAAGGCGTTAACATGGTGAAGCGCCATTCGAAGACAAAGGGGCAGGCGAGGCAGGCTGGCATTATCGAGTTGGAGGCTCCGATCTCGGCTGCCAGAGTTATGTTGATTTGCAATAAATGCGATAAGCCGACAAGGGTCGGCATGCGGGTCTTGCAAGATGGCAGGAGGGCACGTTTCTGCCGTGTCTGCCAGGAAGTGCTTGAGTAAGGTTAGGTGAACGATACATATGCCTATGTTGAAGGATAAATACAAGAAAGAAGTAGTCCCCGAGCTCATGAAGAAATTCGGCTACACGAATGTGATGCAGGTGCCGAAGGTCGCTAAGATTGTGTTGAACATCGGGCTGGGTGAAGCTTTGCAGAATCCCAAGGCACTGGAATCTGCTCAGAAAGATCTCGGTGCGATTACAGGACAGCATCCGGTAGTAACAAAATCAAAGAAATCCATTGCTGCATTTAAATTGCGCCAGGGGCAGGATATCGGCGTCATGGTGACGCTTCGCGGCGTGCAAATGTACGAGTTTTTCGATAGGCTCATAAACATCGTTTTACCGCGTATTCGCGATTTTCAGGGTGTTCCTCGTGATTCCTTTGACGGAAAAGGGAATTATGCGATGGGACTCAAAGAACAGCTCATGTTTCCTGAAATTGAGTATGATAAAATAGAAAAGGTGCGAGGGTTGAGCATTGTCATTGTGACAACTGCTCAGTCCGATGAGGAAGGTCGAGAGTTGTTAAGAGCCTTCGGTATGCCTTTCAAGAAGAACTAGGAGTCGATTTATACTATGGCAAAACTAGCAATGATACTTAAGTCCCAGCGGAAGCCGAAATTTCCAGGCCGTGCGCATAATCGCTGCAAGTTGTGCGGCAGGCCGCGGGCATATATTCGCAAATTCGGGATGTGCCGTTTGTGCTTCAGAGAGCGGGCGCTACGCGGACAGATACCCGGCGTGCGGAAATCGAGCTGGTAGTATTGTAAGGGGAGATCTATATTATGGTAATGGTTACTGATCCAATCGCTGATATGTTGACTCGTATTCGTAACGCCATCATGGTACATCATGATACCGTTATGGTACCTGCTTCAAAGGCGAAGCTTGTTATTGCTAAGATACTTAAAGATGAAGGTTTTATTACTGACTTCACTGTTGTGAAGGGCAAAGTGGATAAAACGATTAAAATCTCCTTACGCTATATGGATAATCAGACGGTTATTAATGGTCTTGAGCGGGTGAGCAAACCCGGCTTGCGTGTGTACGTTGGTAATGGAGAGGTACCCCGTGTCTATGGTGGGCTTGGAATATCAATCCTGTCAACGTCGAAGGGAATCATGGTTGGACAGGATGCATGGAAGCAGAAGCTCGGTGGAGAGCTGATGTGCCATATCTGGTAATCGACATTTTGAGAGGTTGAAACTGTGTCACGAATAGGATTAATGCCAATAGTTGTTCCGCAGGGCGTGAAGGTCGCCATTGCTGATGGTAAGGTAACTGTTGAAGGTAAGAAAGGTAAAATCTTCCGGCAGTTCTCGAAAGACATGATGATAACGCTTAAAGATAATGTGCTGACAGTAGCGCGTCCGAGCGATGACAGAATGCACAGGTCATTGCATGGCTTATCAAGGACTCTTCTTGCCAATATGGTTGAGGGAGTCACCAATGGTTTCGAGAAGAATTTGGAATTGAGCGGCGTCGGTTATCGCGCTCAGAAAACCGGTAACAAGCTGGCATTACAGATAGGCTTTGTGAATACTATTGAGTTTGTTCCGCCTGAGGGTGTGGACATTGCAGTGGAGGGGACGAGTAAGGTGAAGGTGGTTGGTATTGACAAAGAGCTTGTCGGGCTAACGGCCGCAAAGATTCGTGCGCTTCGCCCCTGTGATGCATATAAGGGGAAGGGCATTAAATATTCATATGAGAAGCTCCGTCTCAAGGCTGGTAAGGCGGGCAAAGCAACAGCAAAGAAGTAGAGGTCAATGATGGCTGTAGTAATCAGAAGAATTGCACGTGAAAGACGTCATGTTCGGGTACGGAACAAGGTAGAAGGCACGCCGGCGCGTCCGAGGCTGTGTGTATTTCGAAGCTTGCAGCATATTTATGCGCAGGTGATCGATGATGCAGCGGGCAATACGCTGGTGAGCGCGGGCACCCTTGATCCTGACTTGAAGGAGACGGTCTCAGGGAAGAATAAATCTCAGTGCGCCGAACTGGTTGGTTCGCTGGTAGCGCAGCGCGCTATCAAACACGGTGTCAAAAAAGTTGTATTCGACCGTGGTGGATATAACTATCAGGGACGGGTAAAAGTATTAGCCGATGCAGCCAGGAAGGCTGGGCTAGAGTTTTGAGGTTATGGCTATGAAAGCAATTACGCAGGCAATCGGCAAACAGGAAAAAATCGATGCGAACGAGATGGATTTATCCGAAAAGCTCGTAGCGCTGGATCGTGTTACCAAGGTCGTTAAAGGCGGCAAAAACATGCATTTCAGGGCGTTAGTTGTCGTTGGTGACGGCAAAGGTCATGTTGGCATCGGGCTTGGAAAGGCGAAAGAAGTGCCTGAGGCGATACGTAAGGCTGGCACAACTGCAAAGAAGGAACTGGTACTGATCAGACTTGCCGGCGATACGGTGCCGCATGAGATGCTGGCGAAGTTTGGTGCTGCTAAGGTGCTGATCAAACCCGCAATGCCTGGTACAGGGGTGATCGCCGGTGGTGGTGTTAGAGCCGTGCTTGAGGCTGTTGGTGTCAAAGATGTGTTAACGAAATCCCTCGGCAGTTCAAAACCGGTGAACGTTATGAAGGCGACTATGCTTGCTCTGGTGAGTATGCGTGATCCCAAAGAGGTTGTTGCCAGACGAAAAGGGGATAATACTGAAGTTAAGGAGAAAGCAAGTGCCTAAACTTCGAATTACATGGGTAAAGAGCGGCATTGGATATTCAAAAGATCAGAAACGCACTCTCAAGGCGTTGGGTTTTCACAGACTTAATGAGGTGATTGAGAAAGAAGACTCACCAAGCATTCGCGGAATGGTGCAGCATGTAAACCACCTCGTTAAAATGGAGACGATTGATGGATCAAAGTAAATTAAGGCCGCCGGTTGGCGCAAAGCATAAGAGAAAGCGTGTCGGCTGCGGTAACGGTAGCGGGCATGGTTCATTTTCCGGACGCGGTTGTAAAGGGCAGAAATCCCGGTCCGGCCCCAATGTACGTGTTGGTTTCGAAGGTGGGCAGTTGCCTTTAATCAAAAGATTACCGGCACAGCGGGGGTTCACTAACAAATATAAGACGATTTATAGCACGATTAACGTCGGCAAATTAAACGAGTTCGCTACCGATATGGAAGTGACTGCCACGGAGTTGCATAAAGCCGGAATGATTCAAACGCTCAAATATCCCGTCAAAGTTCTGGGCGATGGCAATCTTGATCGGGCGTTGACTGTAAAAGCTAAGAAGTTTTCTGCTATTGCGAAAGAGAAAATTATAGCTGCCGGCGGCAAGGCCGAGGAAATTTAATATGAGACAGAAGGAGTCAAGATCGCGCTTGATCCAGGCATTGATAGATGCCTTCTCGTTACCCGATCTCAGACGGAAACTGCTGTTTACTATTGGTATTTTGATAGCATTCAGGTTTATTGCACATGTTCCGCTTCCAGGAATCAATCTGGAGGCATTGAAGAATTTGTTCGATAACAATCAGCTTCTCGGCATGCTTGATCTGTTCAGCGGCGGTGCTATGAGAAACTTCAGCATTGCTGCAATGGGCGTCTACCCGTATATTACCTCATCGATCATCATGCAATTACTCGTTCCGGTGGTTCCTTCGCTTCGAGCATTATCTGAGGAAGGAGAAGCGGGACGACGCAAGAT
>DIKB01000110.1:5426-5767 GCA_002421445.1 Dehalococcoidia bacterium UBA5629
ATGACTGCCGGCACCATGTTCCTTGTCTGGCTCGGAGAATTGATTACCGAACGTGGCATCGGAAATGGTGTTTCAATTATCATCTTTGGCGGTATCGTTGCCGGATTCCCGGAAATGATCGGCCGTGGTTTTGTTGCCGGAGGCACCAACTGGGGTGGGGTTGTCACATTTGCAATTTTATCGCTGCTGACGGTGACGCTGATCGTTATCTTCACCGAAGGACATCGGCGAATACCTGTGCAGTATGCCAAGACGGCTATCAAGGGAAATAAGATTTATCGTCAATCGGGGTCAACCTATGTTCCTTTAAGAGTAAATACCGCGGGCATGATCCCGTTGAT
>DIKB01000110.1:5838-6265 GCA_002421445.1 Dehalococcoidia bacterium UBA5629
CTGGTTCAATCCCGGTGCCGCTCTTCCTGTCGGTTTGTTCTACTGGGTATTCTACTTTGCTCTCGTTGTAGCATTCGCTTTCTTCTATACGATGGTTGTTTTTCAACAGATGGACCTCGCCAAGACCCTGCAGCGTCAGGGCGGCTTTGTCCCCGGTGTCAGACCGGGCAAGCCGACCGAGGAATATCTTAATGCAGTTATCAGTCGCATCACCTGGGGCGGCGCTCTTTTCCTTGGCATTGTTGCAATATTGCCGTTCCTTGCCAGAGAGATGACGAGTGTTGCGGTGCTCACACTATCGAGTACCGGTTTATTGATCATCGTCGGTGTGGCTTTGGATACTATGAAACAGGTAGAAGCGCAATTAACAATGCGCAAATATGAAGGATTTTTGAAGTAAGATGTTTGTAGTGTTTCTTGGAGCTCC
>DIKB01000076.1:0-13316 GCA_002421445.1 Dehalococcoidia bacterium UBA5629
AGACGGTTTCAGTTCCCTGATGAACCGCCGCATACCTGGACCTTCGAGCTGGAAAACGCCGGTGGTCTCACCGGAAGCGAGCAAGGCAAATGTTTTCGGGTCGTCGAGTGGAATGCTTAATAAGTCTATGGTCTCATTTTTATGTTGCTGAATATTTTTTTTAGCTTTTGCCAGGATGGTCAGATTTGAAAGACCAAGAAAGTCCATTTTAAGCAAACCGAGATGAGCAACATTCTCCATCGAGAACTGGGTCATAGCTGTATTTTCATCCGATTCTTTTGTAGAACGTTGCAACGGTATAATGTTCGTTAATGGCTCACTGGCGATAACGACACCGGCGGCATGCGTACTGGCATTACGGGAAGTACCCTCAAGTCTGCGGGCATTGTCTATGAGCTTTCGGACAATCTCATCTGCATCGTAAATTTCCTTCAGTTCCTTATTCTCTTCAAGCGATTCATCCAGTGTGATATTAAGCTTGGAAGGGATAAGTCTGACAATCCTGTCAACGTCGCTATACGCCATTCCCATGGCCCTGCCTACATCCCTGAGCGCAGCGCGGGATCGAAGGGTACCGAAGGTGATAATCTGCGCTACATGATCCGCACCATATTTCTTATTGACATATGCTATAAGCTCATCACGGCGGTCATCCTGAAAATCGAGATCGATATCAGGCATCTCGCGACGTTCGATATTAAGAAATCGTTCGAAGACCAGGCCGAATCGCAGCGGGTCGATATCAGTTACACCGAGACAATACAATGCCAGGCTGGCTGCAGCACTGCCGCGCACCCCGAACATGATATTTTGTTCTCTGGCGAAATTCGTAAGATCGAGAACGACGAGAAAATAATCGGCAAATCTGGTCTGACGGATAACATCCAGCTCGTACCGCAGACGTTCCTCAATCTGCGGTGTCGCCTGAGGATACCGCCGTTTCAATCCTTCCCGGCAAAGCTCTGTCAGATAATCATCCGCCGTTTTACCATCCGGCACATCCACTTTAGGCATGTGAGATTGACCGAAGGTAAAATCAAGATTACACAGATCGGCAATTTTCAGTGTATTATCCAGCGCTTCAGGCAGGTCAGCAAAGAGATCCCGCATTTCATCAGGACTTTTCAGGTAAAAGAAATCGCCCGCCATCTTCATCCGCCTCTCGTCAGTAACCGTCGTGTTCGTCTGAATACAGAGAAGCATATCTTGAACGCTGGCGTCCTCGCGATTGACGTAGTGAACATCATTGGTGGCAACAACAGGGATATCCAGGTCTGAAGCAAGAGTGATCAATCCCTTATTAATCTGTTCAAGCTCCGGGATAGGATGTCGTTGAATTTCCAGAAAAAAATCAGAGAAAAGCTGCTTATACCACAGCGCTTCCGCTTTCGCATCATCAAACCTGTTTTCAAGAATAAGCCGCGGAATCTGCCCCTGCGCACAGCCGGACAAAGCAACCAGACCTTCATGATACTGTGTCAATAGCTCCTTATCCACTCTCGGTTTGTAGTAAAAACCTTCAAGGTGAGCCCGCGTAACAAGCTTAATCAGATTGCCATATCCCTGCTCATCTTTCGCCAGCAGGGTAAGATGATAGGGAGATTTATCGTTTACGGTCTTGCTGTGCCGGTCATTTCTCGCAACATAGACCTCACAACCGATAATGGGCTTTATGCCTGCCTGCTTTGCTTCTGTATAAAAATCGATGACACCGTGCATGGTGCCATGATCGGTAATTGCCAGACTGCTCATACCCAATTCTTTGGCACGCGCAACGAGATGTGATATGTTGCACAATCCATCGAGTAGGCTGTATTCAGTATGAACGTGAAGATGGGTAAACATTCTGTATTGCTCCCGGGGATGGCATACATTATAGCATAAAGAGCCTGCTGTAAGGACGTTTTTACGTTCACATAACACATAATTTGACCATCTAAGATGGCCGCTAAGGCTGCCGAAAGTGAAGTTTACGTTGGGTATTTAGGTCTGAGCCATCCGTCATGTTGACAAGGTAGTCCTGAAATCTTTATTATCAGTGACTGCGGTAACAATACTATGAAAGCTCTTCGATCAACTATACTATTACTACTGATTCTATCTCTGCCGCTGCTCTTCACCTCTGCAACCATCCGATGGATGGCGAGTAACGCCCAACTCTATGAGTACGGATTCAGCAAATATGAAATCAGCAAAGTAACCGGAATCGATAACGCTGATCTTAATAAAGTTGCGCAGAAGATGTCCGACTATCTTTCATTGAGTACCAATTCACCACAGGTAACGGTTCAGAAGGCTGGAAAATCATTCGATATTTATAATCAACGCGAGATCGATCACCTCAAAGATGTTCGCGAACTGATGCAACTTGCCTTTCAGCTTCAAGTGATCGCAGTTCTGTTGATAACCGTATGCGTTCTACTGGCAGCATTCAGAAAAGGAGTGGGATGGGCTCCGCTACTCAAAGGTTTTATATGGGGAAGCATCGCAACGGTCGCATTGATGCTGGGATTTGTTCTGGTATCGATAACAGGTTTCGATCGGTTTTTCCTCTTTTTCCATGAGATCAGCTTTTCTAACAATCTCTGGATACTTGACCCATCGAAAGATTATCTGATTATGATGTTCCCTTCCGGCTTTTTTAACGATGCCGCGCTATTCTGGTTTGCGGCTGTGCTGATAGAAGCTGTCGTTACCGGCATGATTGCATGGAATGTAGCGAGGCGAATGAAAGAACAGCAGGAACCATCGGCAGCAACACCGGCTACATAGTTGCAATTCTGATTTTAGCTGTGGCAACTGGCGCAACTGCCTGACGAGCAACCGGCACATCCACCACCAGTACCGGCAATTGATGTTGCCGCTCCGCCACTGCCATCCTTTGAAAAACAGGCGAACCTGGATAATATTCTCTTAGCCGATTTACCGCATGATGGACACTCCGCGTCATTATTAACATCGCTGAAAGAGCGGCGCACATCGAATTTTTCACGGCAGTTATCGCACTGATACTCATATATAGGCATACTTATTTTCTCCCCCTTAAATTTAGCTGACAGCCCGTATACTAGTCAAATTCTCAGTATTAACACCCTACCAAATTTTGCTTGTGGATGGGATATTCCTGTGTTATCATGCCATTAACTTTTGTTGGAGGAATAACATGGCGACAGAAAAAGAGAAAGCTGTAGATCTGGTGATCAGCCATATCAAAAAACAGTATGGCGAAGGCTCGATTATGAAGCTCGGCGAGCTCTCAACAAAACATGTGGATGCAATTTCCACCGGCTCGCTTGCGTTAGACCTGGCACTCGGAGCCGGCGGCATACCGCGGGGCAGGGTGACCGAGATTTTCGGCGCTGAAGCTTCAGGAAAAACAACGCTCGCTCTTCATATTATTGCTCAAGCACAAAAGCTTGGCGGCACAGCCTTCTATATCGATGCTGAGCATGCCCTTGATCCGGTTTATGCCGCCCATTGCGGCGTGAAATGGGAGGAGCTGGTCGTTTCACAGCCCGATTACGGGGAAGCTGCCATGGATATTACGGAACAGCTCGTCAGAAGTCAGGGCGTCGATGTCATCGTCATTGACAGTGTGCCCGCATTGGTGCCCCGCGCCGAGATTGAAGGCGATATGGGCGATCCTCACATGGGACTGCAGGCGCGATTGATGTCACAGGCACTGCGTAAACTGGTCGCTGCCATCAGTAAGTCCGGAACCGTGGTTATCTTCATCAACCAGCTTCGGGAAAAGATCGGCGTGGTCTTCGGTAATCCAGAGGTAACGCCGGGTGGAAGAGCGTTGAAATTCTACAGCTCCATACGCATTGATGTCAGAAAAGGAGAGTCGATAAAACGCGGCAACGAGATTGTCGGCACCAGGATACGAGCCAAGGTCGTTAAAAACAAGGTGGCGCCGCCATTCAGAGTCGCCGAGTTTGACCTGATGTTCGCCAGCGGAATCAGCAGGGAAGGAGATCTTGTTGATCTCGGTGTAGCTTTTAATGTACTGAAGAAGGCCGGCGCTTTTTTTGCCTTCGGCGATACCAAGCTCGGCCAGGGCAGAGAGAATGCGAAGGAGTATCTGATACAGCATGCTGACGCAGCAAAGGAAATAGAAGCCTTGATCAGGAAAGCTGCTGAAGTTATACCCACTCCTCTGATTACAGCAAAAGAAACACCACCCGATTAAATTCATAGCTCAGGGTCTCTCCGGGTAAAACCACCGGAGCATGGTATCGATGAGCATAATTACAGAACTGAAAGTGATGGGCGGTCGTGGAGGCAAAGTGACCATTCACTTTGATGACCTCTCATCACTGGATATCAGCAAAGAAGCCCTTGAAGAGTCCGGTATCTATACCGGACTTGCTATGTCCCCTCAACAGATTCGAGAACTACAACAGCGCGACCGCTATTTCTCCTGTTTAAACGCAGCCTTACACTTTCTGGCACATCGTCTCAGAAGCAAAAGAGAAGTGGATATCAGGCTGCATCAGCGTGGTTTCTCACGTGAAACCATAGACACTGTACTTAAAAAGCTGGAGGAGAAAAAGCTGCTCGATGATGTAGAGTTCGCCAGAACCTGGACCGAGAATCGCAAGTCTTTTAGCCCCCGCAGTAAATTCTTGATCCGACTGGAGCTAAAGCAAAAAGGCATTAGCGGTGACCTGCTTGATGAAACTATCGCAGACCTTGATGACGATGTAAATGCCTATCAGGCAGGATTAAAGAAAACCCGTTTGTTGAAGTCATTGCCCCGCGAAGAGTTCACCACAAAATTATCGCGATACCTTCGGACAAAAGGTTTCAGCTATTCTGTTACAGAAAAAGCCATTGAGCGCCTGTGGCAACAAATCCAAAACACAGAAAAAAACGATTAATCATCCTCAGCCCTCGGATGCCTTTACCCAGAATTTGGGATAGGGCACCGACTCGGCGACGCCGGGCAGTTTCGCTTTCGCCCAGATTTCCCTATCCACCAGTTGCGGGTCGTCCAGGATGTCCTGGCTGGTGGACAGAGGGAAGAGTATGATATTTCGCTTGATGGCCTGTTCGAACAACTCTTCCTTGTGCCGCGGCGCCACGAAATCCACCATGGCCTTTTCCAGCCGCCCGAATTGCTCCGGTGTTACCGCTCTCATATCAAATTCGTCCCAGTCAGTGTCCTTCATGAACTGCGGCGCTCCGCCTTCCTCTTCCATCCAGGCCGTTAGCGCCTTGTGACGTGACGCTCCCAGTGCCCCACCGAGGTAAGAGTGGCTCACGTAGCCGTCCTGACATTTAAAGATGGTACGCTGCTTGATGTCATTCCAGAAACCGGTGCGGCAAGGGCCGGAACGCTTCAGTTCTTTGACTCCGAACTCCCGGAATATCGGGGCATTGTAGGTGGTGGTGAGCACCGCTTCCTGGATGGAGAAATCCACATATTGCCCACGTCCGGACTGTCCCCGTTGATATAACGCCAGCAGCGTAGCCGTCGCCGCCTGGGCGCCGACATTGACGTAGGACTGCGCCAGAGTAGTGCGCACCGGCGGGCGGTCGTCGTCACCGCAGAGGCTCATCATCCCACCCATTGCCACGTTTACTAGGTCGGTGGTACGGTAATTCGCATAGGGGCCGTCCTGCCCGAAGGGGGTGATGGAGGTCATTATCAGTTTCGGATTACCGACCGACAGCGCCTCGCAGCCAAGGCCGAGTCCGACCAGATAGCCCGGCGCAAAGGTCTCGATGATGATGTCGGCCCGCTCCGCCAGCTTCCTGAAGAGCGTCTGCCCATCCTCTTTTTTCAGGTTCAGGGTGATGGAGCGCTTGTTGATATTGTAGGCCAGCCAGTAGAGACCGACATCAGCGCCGTTTTCACCTTTGGCATGGGGGAAGAGACCCCTACCGCTATCGCCGCCGGGCGGCTCCACCTTGACAACATCGCCCCCCATGTCGGCCAGCAGTTTACCGCAGAGATAGCCTGACTCATTGCTTAAATCCAGGACACGGATGGGATCCAGCAGGGTTTCCTTCCTGGTGGTATTCATAGAACCGGTCAGCCTCCACTTGGCGTAATATTGTTATTCTATACCTATTTAATTGATTTCCAATCTACAGATAAACCTTTTTTGATAATAAGGAAACCAAAAACGAATGATTACGCGGATACATAAGCTTCAATTTAAGGCGGTGGGGAAACAATATCGGAGATAGTCAAATACGTCATCCTGGGTTTATTAGGTGCCATTGTTAGTTAATGCTTTGTTTTTGCTGATGGAGTAGAAATCGTAAGAATTATTACAGCACCAATCATGGCGACGCCGGCCATCGCAAACCAGAACCATTGATACGTACCCCAGGTATCATACGTCCAACCCGCCAGCGGGGCGCCCGTCGCATTACCGATAACGCCAAACCCCATGATCAAACCATAGATGATGCCAAAACTGCGCCAGCCGAACAATTCGCTCGTGAGCGAGCTGCCAAGCACAAGCGCTCCACCATAGCCGATACCAAACAATAAGCAGAAGGGTAGAATCAGCCAGAGGCCGACGATTGAAGCTAGCCAGAAACAGATCATAGACAGAGAGAGCATTATCAGAGTTACGGCTGTTATCAGCTTTCTATTCAATCTATCACTAAGCCAGCCGAATCCGATACGCCCGATGATGCCTATCAGTGGCAGGAAACTGGCGACAAAACTCGATGCATATCTGTCCGTGCCGATGCTGGCAAGAAACGGCATGACATGTGTGATGACAGCGCTCCCCACCATCAATAGACAGTTTATGGCCGCAGCCAGCTGCCAGAAGGCACGGGTGTGCATCGCCTGTTTAAGTCCCGGATCCGATTGGCGAAGTTTTTCATCAGCAATAACTTTTTGTTCCGTTCGTTCCGCCGCCTTCTTGCCATCAGGAAGCAATCCATAATGCTCCGGCTTATGGCGCAGCACAAATGAGAGTGGAAGAACGACAGCCACAATACACAGCAGCATTACCAGAACCGCCGAACGCCAGCCGGATACTTCTATAATATACGTTATAACGGGCAGGAAAAGACCGGCAGCGCCCATGCCTGATGCTGCAACACCCGTCGCCAGACCGAGATGCTGACGGAACCAGTTGGTTACCGTCGGCATAATTACAGGTAACGCACAACTGCTTGCTCCAATCCCGATGAGCACAAATGCCGCATAAAATACTCCCAGCGACTGCGTCTGCATCAGTAGAAGCAAACCGAGACAGGTGATCATCGACCCGAAGAAAACTACTTTATGCGATCCCCATCGATCAACAAACCAGCCTGAAAGCGGCGATGCAATCCCGAACTCCAGCCACCGCAGCGATATCCCCAAAGAGATTTGCGCATAGCTCCAGCCAAATTCGGCGGCAAACGGCTGAATGAAGCTGGTAAAGCCGTAACCAATAACAGCAGTACCGAAAGCGCCGGTGAAGAAACAGGCGACAACAACCCACCAGCCGAAGAAGACGTGCTTTACTGAAAATGAATTTTTCATTGTAAATTGTCTTTCCGCATCGAACCGCACATGCCGATTATTTTCACGTTACGATCCCATTGCCACCTGCTGCTGTTTTTTACTGAACGCGAAGATATAGATAATCTCAAGAATGCCCGCGGTTTGCCCCCGTAAAGGATACCATTTGTATGTTACTGACGGTGGAATTTGAGCTTGTCCCATTTCAATACCAGTTGCAATGTTCGTTTCGTGAGATTTTGAACGCTAAGAACAATTGTTTCACTTAAATCAAACGGTTTTGAGAGATGCTCTTAGCGGCAAGTCGCTATATCGTGTAAATGCCGGATAATAAGCTCGGCTTCACTGATAATGCTGTCAATGATCTCTTTGGCGCTCAGTGTGTCGTGGATTAACCCTACCACCTGACCAACACTTACCGCTGCATTGTCGATATCACCGGTAGTATAAGCATTTGCTCCTTTTCTCCCCCTTATCAGAGGCAGCAAGTCTTCCAGTGTAGCACCCCTCTCTTCCATCGCCAGAATATTTCTGGTGTAGTCAGTACTTGCTACCCTTACCGTATTCTTTATCGAGCGCTGAATCAGCATCGTATCGGTTTCCTGAAGTTGCATTAACCACTCCCTGATCTTTGGGTGCACATCACATTCCTTGCAAGCCATAAAGCGTGTACCCATCAACACCCCCTCGGCTCCCAGAGCCAGGGCAGCAACAAACCCTCTGGCATCGGCGATACCCCCGGCAGCAATAACCGGAACCTTCATCGCATCTACGGCGATAGGGAGGCGTACCAGCGATGTCACATCCTCCATCCCCGGGTGCCCGGCGGCCTCAAAACCGACGATAGTTACCGCATCTACGCCAAGCCGTTCCGCTGTTTTTATGTCCCTTATCCTGGTTGCCCGATGCATCGTTTTCACCCCTGCATCCTTAAGCAGTTTCATATATGGCTCGGGGCTGCGGCCTGAGGTTTCAATGATATCCACCCCTTCCTCAATAGCAGCGTTGAAATAAGCTTCATAGTCAACCGGTTGGACGGTTGGCAGCAGGGTAATATTCACGGCGAAGGGCTTATCGGTCAGGCTTCTCGTTCGTTTAATCTCTTCTCGAAGTTCTTCGATGGAGGGAATAGTGACCGAAACGAGGATGCCCAACCCACCGGCATTAGAGACCGCGGAGACGAGTTCGGCCCCCGACAGATATCCCATTGGCCCTGATATTATGGGGTACTCGATACCGAATAACTCTGTAACCCTGGTCTTGAACATAGTCTTGCCTCCCTCGCTGTTATAGTCCTTTCCCCGCGACAATTCCACCGGAGCAGGTTTATATCACGGCAGCAAGTTTGGGCTACTCAATGCTTATTACCTGAAGATAATGGTGGCATTGGCCAGCGTCGTCTTCTCGCCTTTCCCGTTTTGAATCCACATCTCGCACTCGAGGTAGTGCTTATCACCATCGGCGTATTTCTTTTTAACCAGTCCCTTGCACCAGTGGGTTTCACCTTCCGCGGGTTCCGTCATTGATTTCATCTGCCGGGGGTAATCGATGGCCTTAAACTGGCAGGAGAACTTCTCGATGGTGCCTGCTCTCCCTATCCAGTCGGTGATTAGTTGTACCAGCCAGGCCCGCTTTAGTTGCCCGTGGATAATTGGCTTGCCGATGCCGTGGGCCGCGGCGAAACCATCTTCGTAGTGAATAGGATTAAAATCGCCGGTGGCGCCGGCCCATTTTACCAGCATTTGAGTAGTCGCAACCTTGGGCAGAGCGGGTATTTCATCGCCCACTTTAATGTTTTCCCAGCTTATTTGACTGACCATTTCTACCTCCGAAGACCGCCGGCTCAGCGATTTATAACGGTTTGCCTCGTTTTAGCGACCAGTTCGTTGTCCTGGTTGACATAAGTAGTTTCGACAATCGAGAACAGTATTTTCCCTGACTTACCTTCTCGCTCGGTGATGCTGGCAATTCTTGATATAGCTGTCAGCACGTCTCCGGCTCGGACAGGGCGAAGGAACTCGTAGTCTATGCCGCCATCAAGGATGCTGCCATAACCAGCTTTTATGATAGTATCCATCATTTCTGCCATCAGTGGCACCAAAATTGGCATGGGACCATCCCAACTGACCGGCCAACCGAAGAACCCGGGAGGAGCCACGATCGCATCGAACCCCGATTCCCTGGCGTATTCCTCGTCCCAGTAAAGCGGATTATAGTCGCCAATTGCATCCGCATACCTCTTAATGGCTCCCTTTTCTACCTCCATGACGATGCCATCTCCAGTTTTACCTACCAGCTTCATCACTTGTTCCTCTAACATTTGTTATGCCTCTCTATCAAAAACAGTCGAACGCAGAGCCGCTTTAATCTCTTCCTGTTTACCGTTGCTGATTTCCCAGGCAATAAGCGCAGCTCCAAGAGCGCCTACTATTTGAGGTTCGTCAGGTATTAGCAAGCTTGTTTTCAGTCTTTGCTCCAGAGTTTTTACCACGCCAATATTTTGTGCTACTCCACCCGACATCACCACTCTTTCCCTGATCCCTACCTGAGCCACCATTCCGGCGATACGCGATGCGATGGCACGATGCAGGCCGGCGCAGATATCTTCCAGTGCACAACTCTGGGCGAACAGAGAGATTATCTCCGACTCGGCAAAAACCGTACACAAGCTGGAGATTTCGACATTATACTTTGACAAAAGCGAAAGAGGCCCCATCTGCTCTATCCCCAACCCCATCGTGGCCGCCATCACCTCCAAAAAACGGCCGGTTCCGGCAGCGCATTTGTCGTTCATTACAAAGTTCCTCAGGTTCCCCTCAGCGTTAAGCCAAATTACCTTGGTATCCTGTCCGCCGATGTCAATAATGGTATGCGCTTCGGGGAAAAGCCAGTGAGAGCCCCTGCCGTGACAGGTAATTTCGGTAATCTCTTTATCGGCAAAGAGAACCTTGGCGCGCCCGTAGCCGGTGCCCACCGTATACCCGATGTCGCCTCTCTCCAGCCCCACCTGTTCAAGAGCGTGTGCGAAGGAGTTTTCAGCCGCTCCCTGATATATGGCTCCGCTCCTGATAATGTTCTTGGCAACAACATTGCCATCCCCATCCAGAAATACCGTTTTCGTGTACAGCGAACCTACATCTATACCGGCGACTACGGTTTTATTACTAATTTTAGCTACCTCCAATCCCGATTGGCTCATTCAATCTGCAAGTAATCGATCATTTCTAGCCGCGCCGCCACTTCTTCCTGGCATCGATTGTCTCCAGGAAAGCCTCGAATCTGGTCTTGAACTGGGCCTCATTAAAGAAGGCAATGTCCACCATATCCCCTTCAAAGATTAGCCCGGGTACACCGTGTTTCCGCTCACAAGCATCAACTATGTCATGCTGGCCGATGTCGAACATACGGCAGGTCGGGCTGGCCGGCATCAACAGGCCATCAAGATCGAATTTCTCAACGTAATCATTAACCATCTCCGACGCCCAATGAGGATAAAGCGTCTTGAGCATACTAACATTACATTCAGCCAGACTGTGCAGTGGGTTTTCAGGGTCGATCAACTCGACATCGGGATAGAAAGCCAGTGGGTATCTGCCAATTACGATATTGGCGTGGTGATTGATCAGCTCTCTGCCGACGACTCCCAGCAGACGCCACATGGTGTAGTTATCCCAGTACAGGCGGTATTTTTCATCCGGTACAGCGCCAATTCCCTTTGCTACCCGATCTTCCAGCTCGGCCAGAAATCTCTCGTAGAATTCCACCGTGCCCGGTTTACCCTGCAAGACGATGAAAGGAGCCAGCCCAACTCCCAGATCGAAGAGAGTCATCGGGGCCGGCCTATGGGCCTGAAGAGCGACGCACTTATTACGCAGTATGGCACATTTCTTCATAACCGCCATCGCCTCCGATAGCGCAGCATAATCGTAGCGATGTCCGGAGACCTTCTCAATCATCGGTATGGCCACTTCTTTGAGCTGTTTTTCCAGGTACTTGACGCGTTCGTCAAAGTCCTCTTTGGTGACACAGCCGGACGGATTGGGGTCGATGATAATCGCCGGAGCCCCGGTTTTGTGGCTGAGCAGTTCGGCCATGGTGAACTGCTCCTGGCACTCCCCCATGCAGTTAATCAGGTCCGGCAGGGGAAAGTCTATCTGGGGCGGCAGCTTAACGCCGTTTACTTTTGCCATCGCCAGGCCCACGAATGTCCTCATGTAGCAACAAGTGTTTGACAAAAAACCTTCGTCCTCGGACACCTCGAAAACTTCTTTCATGAGATGCCGTGCGCCTATATAAGCAGCCACGTGAGCATGCATAATGGTGAGTATGCCCTGCGAGGTCGTCATCAATGTTCCCGGCACTGCGATATGCCAGCAGACTTTCTTGCCTTCTTCCGGCGCCCTTCGCACCTCTGCGAAGTATTCGTCAATGGCTTTACCCATCCACTTGAGCGACTCCAGTTCGTTCCGTTTAACCTTCACATCTGACATTTTTACTTGACCCCCATTTCAATTTGTTCCCTCAGGGCTTGCAGCCTGGTTTTCAAACCTTCCAGAGACACTGCCTCATGCTCCAGCTCTATTAACAACTCGGGTATATTGTTTCTGGCAAGCTCTCGTTTAATGTCTACATAGCGCTCCTGGTGCGGCGGGCAATATTTCGCCAGCAAGTTAATGACTCCCTGCGCTCCGCAGGCATGAAACTTGTCCTTAACGTACTGTCCCCAGTTGACTTCGTTGTCTATTCTGGTGGGGCAAGGCAAGCTACGGTCCAGGAATTTATCGGCCAGGCCGTCAATCGGATTTACGTCCTCATTAACACTGAGGGCAAAATACCGGGCGCCATTGTAGATATCGTCGTCAACCACCACCATCCCCTCATCCTCAATCATGTCCATCACGTCGAACCGCGGTGGGTGGCAGAAGTGCCCCACGATGAAAATCTTCACTCTGTTGTCGGGAACCACCGGCAGCTTCTCCAGCTCCGGCAGCAATTGCTCCAGCAACTCATTATGCTCTTCCTTCAGCATCAGGGCGCTTGCCTGAACGATCCGGGCTATCTCCCTCGCCCGCAGCAGCCCGGGGTTCTTTTTCCTTGTCCGGTAGAGTCGCTGCAGCAATTTGCGGTTCTTGTTATAGATCTTGATGCTTTGGCTTATAGCGTCATCACTGAGCGCCTTGCCGCTAATTCTCTCCAGGCTCTTGCGGATTTTTTCCAGATTCCACTTCAGGTGCGGCTTTACGACATCGGGATTACTGATTATCGGCGGCAGGTGATGGAACTCGATGTTGGGAATGGGGGTATTCCGCTCGATAACAAAGGGCAAGCCACGTGCCTGCATGCACTGGTCATAGAAATACATCCCGTCCAGGAACTCCAGTTTGCCCTGCAAGGCATCATCTACAATACTGCGCGACAGGCCGCAATAAAAGACGTGGACGTAGGAGTGTGCTATGGTGATGCGTTCGTTGCTAGGCCACATCTCTACCGGCAACATACCGGTGGCATGTATCATCTCCAGGGGGAAGTGCATAGGGAGACAAGCGATTATCTTGCGGTCATTACGCGCTTTCCAGTCGCGCAGGAACTGGTATGGATCATCTCCAAGGGCTTCAACCCTGCCCAGAATATCCTGCACTATTTTGGGTCTCTTTACAGCTACTGGCATAAATTCTCCTCCTTGGCTTTATTTTGTACTCCTCTCTACGTCTCCGAACTGCTCTACTATCGTCTCATTTTTCAGGTTGGCAATCTCACCCGGCGTATAGCCGCCGATCTCACTTAGAATCCAGTCTGTATCGCCACCCGCGTCGGGGGCATCCAACTTCATCACTGC
>DIKB01000076.1:13362-14499 GCA_002421445.1 Dehalococcoidia bacterium UBA5629
CTCTACCACATAGTCATTGGCAATCGTCTGCACATCGTTCATTGCATCCAGGACTGAATTGATGGGGGCGAAGTTGAGTCGGCGCCTGGCTGCCTCGGCCAGCCACTCATCACGTGTCCTGGTGGCAAATAGCTCATCTGCGATCGCGATGAACTCCACCGAGTTCTGGGCGAGACTGACTTCAGTGCTAAATCTGGGGTCATTTACCAGTTCCTTTCGCCCCAGCATATCGCAGAAGGTATCAAAATATGGCATGGCGGGGTGATGGGCGCAGGCCACCCATTTTCCATCACTGGCGCAGTAATAAGTTCTTAAGGGATTCTGCCCGCGGGTTACCCTGCCGTGGTTTGGTGTTTGAGTACCAAGCAGACAGCCAATGCCGAGATTGGTCTGAAGTAATGTGCACAAGGCGGAACCCAGCATAGAAGCGGAGACTTCCTGCCCCATTCCCCAACGCTCCCGTGCCAGCAGGGCAGCCAAAATCCCCCAGGAACCCATAACTGAAGTCAACTGGTCCACCGGGCCAACCTGCATGAACATTGGAGGCATATCGGGTTCCCCCATGCTGGTCGCGAACCCCGACCGCGCCTGACCCAGAAAATCGAAAGCCCCCAGATCAGCATCGGGACCCTTAGGGCCGAAACCGTTAAGGGCACAGTAAATGAGCTTGGGGTTCACTTTGCTCAGGGCATCATAGGTCAGACCTAGTTTTTTTACCGCCCTCAGTGTCATGTTAATGAGAAAAATGTCCGAGTTCCCCACCAACCGATATAGAACCTCCAGTCCTTCCAACCGACGCAGATCCAGGGAAATACTTTTTGCATTCCGATTGTGAAGCTCATAAAGGACAGTGTGGTCACCCATCCCTTTCTCCCGGGGAAAATCTATCGGAAAATCACCGAGTGTCTTCATAATCCTAATAGCGTCAGGAGCGGAGCGGTGTTCCACCTTGATGATCTCGGCTCCCAGGTCGCCCAGTAAAGCCGCCGCCTCGGAGCCCACGATAGCGCTAGTGCAGGCAATAACACGGATACCGCCAAGAATACCAGTCATAATTTACCTCAATACTATTTATTAATTTGTTACTCGGATAGAGCCGGATTTTTCAGGTTGTCGGCCAGGGTTTTCGGGATAATA
>DIKB01000076.1:14634-15820 GCA_002421445.1 Dehalococcoidia bacterium UBA5629
TCGGGTGATCCCAGTGCTTTCTGAAGCAACTCTGCCGGGGAGAGCTTAGCTATCTCATCCTCGGTGGCCCATCCTTCCTTGAGCGCCCATTCTCTCATTCTCTCATCGGGGACATTCGAGGTCATCCTGGTACCGGCGGCGGGAGCAATGGCATTAACAGTAACGCCATACCTGCCCAGAGCCAGGGCGCTGGATCTTACGAAACCGCATATTCCCGCTTTGGCCGCGCTGTAATTGGGCTGACCGGGGCTCCCCTGCAAACCGGCCAGGGATGTCATGCATAGTATCCGCCCGCTCTTTTGCTGACGCATTAACCCCGAAACCGCCCTGGAGCAGTGAAAGGTGCCGTAGAGGTGTACTTTCAGTACGGCGTCCCATTCTTCTTCCGACATGTTCCACAGCATGCGGTCCCTCAGTATGCCGGCATTGTTTACCAGTATGTCCACACGGCCGAAATTATCCACAGCGCATTTGATAATGCTCTCTCCACCCTCGAGAGTCGCTACGCTATCCGAGTTGGCTACGGCCTCGCCACCCGCCTGCTTGATTTCAGTGACAACCCCTACCGCCGGGCTGACGCTGCTTCCCGCTCCGTCCAGCGAGCCTCCCACATCGTTAATCACCACCTTGGCGCCTTCTTTTGCCATGGCTAGAGCCATAGAGCGCCCTAATCCCCGACCTGAGCCGGTAATAACCGCTACCTTGTCCTTTAATAGCATAACCTCAAACCCTCCACTTATATGATTTGTGTAGTGTATATACTTGCGGTCCTTTAGCTGCCATTACTTCCCCTGGAAATTCGGCTGGCGTTTCTCCAGGAAGGCGGAAACACCCTCTCGAAAATCAGCAGTCTGGCAGAGGACGGTATTGTTATATATCTCAAAATCACAATGTGCCGCCAAATCCGGCTCTTTGACCCCCTGGTAAATGGCCTTCTTGCAAAGGGCTACCGCCAGCGGCGGATTGGCAGCTATTCGAGACGCCAGTTCCTGAGCACGGGAGACCACCTCCTCCGGTTTTGCCAGGTATTCGGCGATGCCGAGACGAAAAGCGGTATTAGCGTCAATCGTATCACCGGTAAGAATCAGGTTACATGCCGCACCCACCCCGACCAGACGAGGGAGCAAGAATGTGCTGCCGACATCCGGCACCAGTCCACGCTTCACAAATGCCATGGAGAAGCTGG
>DIKB01000076.1:15919-16116 GCA_002421445.1 Dehalococcoidia bacterium UBA5629
GGGCATATCGCGCAATTTGAGTATAGGCGCTATCAGTATCTTGTCGGTACCGCGTATATAGTCACCAAAAATATTATCGCCTATCTCTTTATCAATGGCCTCTCGGGACAAGAAATCCAGGTCTATCCCGGCGGAAAATGCCTTCCCATTGCCGGTTATTACCAGCGCCCCTATGGAACTGTCCTGCCGGCACTCGT
>DIKB01000143.1 GCA_002421445.1 Dehalococcoidia bacterium UBA5629
AGTTAATATTAAAAATTTATGAAGAAATTATGAGGAAAAGCAACATATTCTAAGGCGTGTTCTTCAAGAAGGTCTCCAGATCTGTGGTGCTGTTGAATGCCCCAACCTTCATTGCTTTGATGATGCCATTGCTATCTATGTAAAAAGACATGGGTATACTTATTTGCGCTAATGGTTTTGAACCGTAGCGGATGAGAGTCGCTGCCTGCGGGTCGAGCAGAACGTAGCTGAATGTAAGACCTTTTTCAGTCAGTTTTGATTGTATAGTTACCTTGGCTTCCTGGTTATTGACTGCCAGAACGACGAGATCATTGGTGTTCTGGTGCGCCTGCCAGACGGATTGTATGTGGGGCATTTCTGCCATACAAGGAACGCACCATGTCGCCCAGAAATTCACAAAGACTTTCTTGCCGCGGAAGCTGCTGAGGCTAATGCTATTCTCGTTAACATCGGTCAAAGTAAAATCGGGAGAAAGGTTACCTATTTGGTAACCAGATACAAGATTGGTAGCCGCTATTTTCTCCGTCGCGTGGTTGCTTCCGTCCGTAGCGATGATTCTGAATGAGTACGAGGTGCCCGCCTGAACGTTACTGATAGTGATTGAATGGGTTTTCGATAGAGTTGCGTCATAAGCGGACAACGAATAGGAAGTGCCTGTTCCGTATTCCACTTTGCCGGTGGTCCGCTCATCGGTATTCCAACTGACGGTGAAACTGGTTGTCGATGGAGCTGTGATGCTGACGGAAGAGATCACCGGTGGAGTATTATCCATTGTCGTCAATTCTTTATCAGGGTACGTAGTCTCGCCGCCGCTCGCGTCCTTCGATTTGATTTGCAAATGATAGGTGGTGCCGGGTTCAAGGTTACTCAGTGTGACCTGATGATCTGTGGACAGGCTGGAGACGAATGGTGTCGTTGATCCATATGATGTTGTCTCTCCATAGGCTACCTGGGTTGTCGCCGGTTTATCGGTGGTCCAGCGTATGGTTCCCTCTTTTTCGGTGATGCCGAATGTGCTGACATCGGAGATCACGAGTGTTCCCGCGTTGCCCTGAGTCAGCGTTGTAACCTCCACATCTTTGGAGATAGCTTCGTTTGGATCGGGTACGGCCTTATCTTTCGAATTCACAGTGACCTTATACTTCGTCCCCGGTTTCAGGCCTCTAACGGTGACGGTGTGGTTTCTGACCAGACTCTTATTTGCCAGGGTTGATGTGCACGTTCCTGCAGGGTCACAGATCATTACCTGGCTCGTTGATGGCTCATCGGTGTCCCAGGTAACGATTATGCTGTTGTTGGTGACCCCTTGAATTGTGATGTCGGTTATCACCGGCGGTGTTATGTCATTAGACGGCGTTGTTGTCTTGCCACCGCCGCCGCCTGTTATTGTGGAAACGGCAACAATGGCGAGGGCGACCAGCCCGGTGGCAACAAGCATGAGGGCTATGCCTAGGCCGACTGGGAACCTCTTTGGTCCTTCACTGATCGGGCGTTCTTTTTTTTCGCCTTTGTCCTTGCCCTTCCCTTTGCCCATCTTTCTCAGGTCAGCAAGCATCGGGCTTTGTTCGAATGGAGGCGCTACCGGTGGCCCCATCATATTATTTTGCATCGGCTGTCCGTACTGGTTGTAGTCTGTCTGCTGCGATGCTGATATGGACGGAGCAGGCATATCCTGCCTGCGCACAAATGTTTCTGCTGTCATGCGCATGGCTTCTTGCGGGCGCCTTCCGAATCCGGCGTCTGCTCCGCAAAACGGGCAGATACTGGAATCGGTTGAGATATTTTCCCCGCAACGAGGGCATCGCTTATGTTGCTGTTCACCGCGCATGGCTCGTTGCGGCTGATGTCCGATTGGTTGTTGATATCCTCCGCCGTGGGTGACGGCCGGAGTCCTGGCTGTCGGTTGTTGCATATACGGATCAGATAGCTCTCTTGGTTGAAAGGGTCCCATAGAGCCACAGCGGGAGCATTGTTGTGCCCCAGGATCGATTACGTCATGACACTGCGGGCATGCGTATGTTACTTTGGGTGCATGTCCAGAATCATCGCGATAGCGAGTTTCGGCAGATGACGTATATAGGGTTGGCGGTCTAAATGAGGGATCAACCCATCCGCATTCTCGGCAAATTCTGGATCCTGCATCCATTGCAACCTGACACTTCAAACATATGCGAGTATTACAATGCTCGCATCGTGTTGTTTTAGGCTGAATGGGTTTGCGACATTTGGGACAGATCCATAATTTTGAACTACTGTCGCCCATTCCATAAGTTTCGTTATATCTTCCTACCGGAATAGTTTCACCTCTTGCCCCCGTGGCCGTTATTGGGTCTACGGGCTGTTTGCGTATGATCGCGGAGCTGTTTCAGCCCGATGTGGCCGCATCTGGGGCATTTAATGTCTTCATCGGCAACATTTGATCCACACTGGGGGCATTTGAATGTTAGCTTTTTTGTAAAAATCCCTCCGGAGACTCCGTTTCCTGTGCCCGTCTTTTCCGCAAGTGACCAGGATGCGTCTCTCCATCCGCATTCAGGGCAGACATTCAATTGAGGCGGCACGGCCTTATAGCATTTCGGGCAGATCTTCGTAGCGCATCTCCTGCAGACACTATCTCCCGGCGCATTCGGCATACGGCATTTAGGGCATATCACCGCTTTTAATTGCATTCTACTCCTGTTCCATACGTGATCGCATAAAAAATCATCACAGTTGTTGATAATGATATGCGGAATATCCCGGTTGCCCGAGTTGAAGGAGTGATTAGACTGTTATCTTTCATTATTATGAACATTTATATGTCCGCATCGCAAGCAGCGGCTGGTTACCGGATCAACGGAGGATCCGCACATGAGGCATGGCGTGCCAAGCTGTTTCCCGCAGCTTGTGCAAAACCGTTGCCCTATGGTTCCTTTGGTGCCGCAGTTGGCGCAACTGATTTCTGCCTGTATTCCTTCCACTTTGTGTTGCATTTTGCCGAATCGTCCTGATCCGACAAGCGTGGCGCAATTGGGGCAGAATCGCGAATCCGGCGGTACGAGATTGCCACAGGAGATGCAGAGGCTGCCCAACCGTGAGCCACACGTTGTGCAAAACCGGTGGGGCGCTTCATTTTTTGTTCCGCAGCTTGCGCAGTTGACCATATTGTATATTACACCAGTGTTATTCTAGCATATTCGAGTGCACTTATACGTTTGTATTATATGATACACAAACGGACTGCAGAATGGAAGAAATACTATCTGTCATAGTGATGCAAGCAGGGAAAATAAAGGTGTTGCAGAGGGCGGTTATGGTGTGGTGATCTTATCGGTATGCATATATGGTTTGAGAACATCGGGTACTTCAATGCTTCCATCTTCCTGTTGATAATTCTCCATCAGTGCGATGACCACACGGGGCAACGCTAATCCTGAGCCGTTGAGCGTGTGAACATATTGTGGTTTCGATTTGCTATCGGGGCGGTATCTGATATTTGCCCGACGCGCCTGGAAATCCCAGCAGTTGCTGCATGAGCTTACCTCAAGCCATTCTCCACAGCCCGGCGCCCATATTTCGATGTCATACGATTTCACTGAGGCGAAGCCGATATCGCCGGTGCAGAGCTGTATGATGCGATAGGGCAGTTCGAGCTTGCGACAGACATCTTCGGCTGCTGCCAACAACGATTCCAATTCCTGCATCGATGTCTCTGGTGTGGTGAACTTATATAATTCCACTTTATCAAATTGATGTCCGCGCTTGATGCCCCGCGTATCTTTGCCCGCCGCCATCTTCTCGCGGCGGAAGCAGGCGGTGTGAGCAACGTAATGAATGGGCAATTGTTCTGCGGATAAGATCTCGTCACGGTGCATATTGGTCAGCGGCACTTCGGCCGTGGGCACAAACCAGTAATCCTCTTCAGCATCGTGGTAGAGGTTATCTGCGAACTTGGGTAAATTGCTCGATCCAACGAGACATTCGCGCTTCACCATGAATGGGGGGTAAATCTCGGTGTAACCGTGTTCTCTACTGTGGAGATCAAGCATAAACATGATCAATGCTCTCTGAAGGAGAGCTCCCATGCCTTTTAGTACATAAAAACGCGTGCCCGATAGCTTAACGCCGCGCTCAAAATCAATGATATTGAGCCGCTCACCGAGATCCCAGTGCGGTAATGGTTTGAACGGGAACTGTTTTTTCTCTCCCCATGTGCGTATGATCGGATTATCGCCGGCGTCTTTGCCTACCGGCACATCGGGATGAGGTATATTCGGGATACTTAGCAGAAGCTCTTTAAGCGAGGTATCAACGCTGTTTATCTCCGCTTCAAGCGCCGATATCTGATCGCCGATTTTGCGCATATCCGCCATGAGTCCAGGCGGCTTCTCTTTCATTTTCCCGATCTCTTTGCTTACCTCGTTACGCCTTGCCCGAAGCGATTCCATGTCATGAATCAGCTCACGGTGTTTTTCATCGAGCTTCAGTATCTCATCAAGGGAGATCGTCTCGCCCCGATTCTTAAAGGCCTGTCGTATCAGGTCGGGATTATCACGAATGAGTTTGATATCCAGCATTGTGTTATACCTTGTTGTTATTATTCCTTTGTCTTGAGCTGAGGGAACAGAATAACTTCTCTGATCGATTGTTTATCCGTAAGAATCATGATCAGACGATCAATACCCACACCAAGACCGCCCGTTGGAGGCATACCATACTCTAACGCAAGGACGAAGTCGTCGTCAATAACTTCCTCTTCTCCATCTGCGGATTTGCCGTGTTCGTGAGCTTGATCTTTGAACCGCTCTTCCTGTTCCAGGGGGTTATTCAGTTCGGTAAACGAATTTGCCACCTCGATACCGCCGATGAATGCCTCGAAACGTTCGACCAGATGGTCGTCGTCTCGCTTTCTCTTCGCCAGGGGCGACATTTCGATAGGGTAATCATAGAGGAAGGTTGGCTGGATCAGATGCGGCTCAACACAGGTGGAGACAAGCTCATCGATAAGTCTGCCTCTGTCTTTGGTCATGTCCACATCCATCTTCATGTCTCTCATTTTTTTTTGGAGAGAATCGATATCAGGGTAGTCATCGAAATCAATGCCGCTGCCTTCCCGTATTGCATCACGAAGAGTCATCCGTTTCCATGGCGGAGCAAGGTTTATTGTCTGGTCACCGCAGGGAACCGTCGTTGTGCCGATAACCTGTTGCGCGACGGTAGAGAACATATCTTCTGTAAGACGCATCATATCAAGATAATCGGCATAGGCCTGATAGCATTCCATCATGGTGAATTCAGGATTATGTTTTGTGGAGATGCCTTCATTGCGGAATACTCGACCGATCTCAAATACGCGATCCATACCGCCGACGATAAGCCGTTTTAAATACAGCTCAAGGGCGATGCGAAGGTACAAATCACGGTCGAGAGCGTGGTGATGCGTCATAAACGGCCGCGCCATAGCCCCTCCGGCTACCGACTGGAGGACAGGTGTTTCCACTTCAATGAAGCTGCGATGATGAAGAAACTGTCTTACTGCCGCGATTATACTGCTGCGCCGTACAAACAGGGACATGACATCTTCATTCGAGATGAGATCGAGATAGCGCTGGCGGTATCTCGCTTCAATATCAACCAGCCCGTGCCACTTTTCAGGCAACGGGTGAAGTGCCTTGGAGAGCATGCTGAAATTAACCACCTGCAGCGTGATTTCACCCGTTTTGGTGCGAAATAACGTGCCGCTCGCTCCAATAATATCGCCGATATCGACTTCTTTGAGGATGGTGTATTTTTCTTCGCCAAGGACGGCACGATTGAAGAAGAGCTGTATCTTTCCTGAGCCATCCTGTATGGTGATAAAGGAGATCTTTCCCATCGAGCGGATAGCTATTATCCTGCCGGCGAGATTAAGCTCAGTCGGTGTTTGGCTTGCTTCTTGCTGCTCAAAAAGCGCCAGTGCCTGTTTTGCCGTGTGACTTCTCTGATAGCAATGGGGATATGGATTTATACCGAGAGAGCGGAGCTTATCAAGCTTCTCCAGTCGCTGCCCTACGATGCGTTCTAATCGTCCCATCTCTGTTCACTAGCTGACTTGAATAATGCGTAATTCCAGCAATCCGGCCGGTATTTTTACTTTAACAATATCCCCTGTTTTCTTTCCGAGCAGGGCTTTGCCCACAGGCGATTCATTTGATATCTTGCCCTCTGTAGGATTCGATTCTGTACTGCCAACGAGGACGAATTGCTCTATCTTTCCATCCTGGTTTTCGATGAGAATGGTATCACCCAGCTCTACGATACCTGGGGATATAGCTGCCTCGATGATTGTGGCGTTTTTAATCGTATTCTCAAAAGCGAGTATCTTTCCTTCGATAAAGGATTGTTCGTTCTTTGCGTCCTCATATTCGGCATTGTTCTCTGTACCGCCCATCTCTCTGGCACGCTTGATTTTATCTGCGACCTCGGGGCGACGTACTGTGCGTAGCTGCTCCAGTTCGCGTTCAATTTTTGCTAAGCCATTTGGGGTAAGCAGCATTTTCTTTTGTCCCATGGATCACCTCATACGTCGAAAAATCTAAAGCATTATAATAATAAAGAAACTGAGAGTTTAACAAACTCCCAGTTGTCTTTTTGCTTATTATACTACTAATTATATCATAAATTATAGGGTTTTTGCGCGATCTTCTAACATTCAAGTGGTTACATTATTAGTCGGGTTCTCTGACAGCAATCTTTTTGCTTCACCAGCGAGATCGGCGGGAACCATGACCTCCATTTGCCCCAGCCCGTCCACAGTGAGACCGTAGACTATTCCGGCGCTTTCATAATGGAGCATCACCGGGATGCCGGCACTTTCCAGACGTCCTTTGACAATATAGGCTTCCGGTTCTCCCGCTGCCACATAAACTCTGGTAAACTCAGGTTCCTTATTCATAATGTTAAAGTAATTATACTGATTTACGATGAAAACAAAAAGGCCGCAGCAAAATTGCTGCGGCCTTTACTGTCTAGTTTAAACTGAGTTTAAGAGATTAGCTTATTTCTTTGCGACGCATGCACAGTTGGCGCCCTTAGCGGTTGCCAGGTTATCAGTGAAGCACCAGCTATCACCGACACACTGCGGATGAGCACAGCCGCTGACGCCCCAGTCACCACCGGAACAAGCAGCGCACGGGCCATTGGCGCAGGAAAGGCTGCCACAGGGCTCGCCCTTACCGGAGACCGTAGCGACGCATGCGGCACAGCCGCGATGATTGGGATGACTGTTATCCAGTCTCGGTTTCGTGCTGATATCATCGGCAGCCCAGCTTTTGTTGGCGAAGCAGGAGCTGACGCCCCAGACATAACCATTTTTGCCGCAATCGGAGCAGGTCGATACTGTTGCCGTGCTGCAATCTT
>DIKB01000109.1 GCA_002421445.1 Dehalococcoidia bacterium UBA5629
ATGAGTTTAATTTCAGATACAATGCTAGAGAATTGAACGACAGTGAGAGAACGATTTTAGCGATAGGCGAGACTCAGGGGAAACGATTGATGCTAAAGTAACTACTTGGTTTGAAGTAGTATTTTAAATCTCTTTTCAGCTATTGGACTAAGTATAACTCCATCTCGTAATTTTTTAACTAACCTTAAACCTATGACTGGTTTTGTTTGTAATTTTCCTTCAGCTAATATATCAGCAATCTTTTCTATACTTCCTTCAAATACAGAATTACAGTCTATTATTGAATTCTTTGTAAAGCCTGAATATTGATTTGGAGTAATCTCAATTAAAGTCTGAGGAGGACAATTGTTCCTAATTTTTTTAACATTTTGAATATTCGACTGAGAACAAACCAGCACTATAACAGAATCTTTACTCGGATCGACATTCAATACGATAAAATTGTGTTGCTTCGATGAATTAATACTACTCTTATGATAATAGTAAACAGAACCAGGTTGAATAGTTTCCTTAATGTGTCTTTGGTGAGGAGTATCAGGCACAGATTATCTCCAAAGAGCTACTAGTTGACTAATCTCCTTGAAGTAATCCCTTTTCAAGTTTCTATCTTCATCATTTAAAGAATAGCATGGCTCGATATTCTTTGTCGGATCATCAAAAAAGTCTATTAAATCCATTATAGCACTCGAATTTTCGATTGCAACGTGTTTGTGTTTAATCCATTCAGGATAGTCATGCGTCATCTTTGCAAGTTTAAACCTATCAATATGTCCAAATTTATTCCACGCAAATTCTAGTGCTTCCATATCAGAATCAGAAAACACATTATCATCAATGGGTGCTTTGGATAATAGATCATGTCCTTTACCAGTAATATATTTGCTAGCGTATTTTTTGGGCTGTTCCTCAATATAGGGGTCATCGTCAATAATGTCCATTGTTACTGATGGCACAGCACCATTCTTCATAGCACAATATGTATCATTCGTTATTAGACGACCATATTTTCTCAGATGATACCGCTCTGCAAAATACAGTAACTTAAGAGCTTTCATCTTATTGATTTCACCACCATCTTTCTTAGCAAAGAGATTAAGAGATTGGATGGCTTTTTTATAATCTAACTTTGTAACTGATTTACTTGTCATTATTTTGCTCACAGTTATTATTCTTGCTAATGCTCTGTGAAGTAATTCTAGATGGTTTGACTGCTAGAATACATTTAATAGCGTCATCAAACTTCAGCGGATACAACGATGTGTTACCGTTGTTTTTCTTTCCCCCTTTTTCGTTGACCTTGATATCCATATTCTTTGATCGTCCTATGATCCTAATTTTGATTACCTAATCTCCATCGGTGGTATAATATGAGCAGGAGAGTGAATCCACTTGGTAGTGGAGAGCGTCCTTAAAACGCATCGTAGCCCCCGCTATACGGTGCAACTCCGTTACTCTCCGCTCTCGTATATATTCCAAGTACGCTAACCTTATACAACATATGTACATCTATGCTATATTGATATAATTATATCCTAAATTGCGTGTGTGTCAAAAGATCACCAGCTTCAAAATTGATATTTTGCTAAAAAATAAATTTATTTACTCCTACAAACTACTAATGGGTTTGTCAAATGCATATATGCGTTTATTTAAATTACTATTGTTATTATTACAGTTCTTCTGTAAGTTTACAAGACATGTTTTTCTTAATATCATGATTTTTCTTGAAATGTCCTAAGTGAAGTCACCTTATTTCAGAATGATAAACTACCCAATTTTATTACCAGAAGTCAGTAGAAATCGCCGAAATGTACTCTCGTTTTATGCCCCCCCCATCGGCGATGAAGTTGCTGGTAGCTACACGCCTTTTTTCAGGATATAGACAACAAGGTCAGCGAGACGGCAGCTATAACCCCATTCGTTATCATACCAGGCAATAATTTTTACCATATTGCCACCGATAGCCATGGTGCTCAATGCATCCAATATGCAGCTATGCTGATTACCCTTGAAGTCGGAACTGACCAACGGCGCTTCACAGTATTCCAGTATGCCTTTCAGTTTTCCATCAGCAGCAGTTTTAAAGGCAGCATTAACCTGCTCAACTGTAACCTCCTTGTTTAAATCAGCAACGAGGTCACAGAGAGATACTGTGGGCACCGGTACCCTCATCGCTGCGCCGTGAAGCTTCCCCTTAAGCTCGGGCAGCACCAGCGCTACAGCCTTGGCAGCTCCGGTCGTTGTCGGCACAATGTTCTCGGCAGCAGCACGTGCACGGCGCAAATCTTTGTGATACATATCCTGTAGTCGCTGGTCGTTGGTATACGCGTGAATTGTGGTAAGCAGACCTTTGCTGATACCGAAGGTATCGTTCAATACTTTGGCAACCGGTGCTATGCAATTGGTCGTGCATGATGCATTGGAGATGATACGATGCAGTTTTGGATCGTATTTATCTTCATTGACACCGAGAACAACGGTGATGTCCTCTCCTGTCGCCGGCGCGGATATAATAACCTTCTTAGCTCCACCCTGAAAATGGGCTGCCGCTTTAGCCGCATCGGTAAATAGCCCCGTAGATTCGATCACAACGTCCACGCCGTAATCCTTCCACGGTATTTTGGCAGGGTCCTTTTCCGCCATGATCTTCGTCTTCTCGCCATCAACGATGATGAAATCCTCAGTCGCCTCCACCTTCCCGGGATAGATGCCGTAGGTACTATCGTATTTCAGAAGATGAGCATTTGTTTTAGCATCGGTCAAATCATTGACCAGGCCGATATCCAGTTTGTCCCCGTAGAGCTGGCTGATAACGCGGAACACCAATCTGCCGATTCTTCCAAAACCATTGATGCCGATTTTTGTAACCATAGTTTACAATCTCCTTCTTTCATTATTGCCGCTGTTTGCCACTGTAGGTAGCTCGCACTACTGTACTGATGCCGCCACGCACAGTCCACTCAGCTATGATCTCCATTTTTTTAGGTTTTACTGCCGCAACCAGATCGCTCAATATTCTGTTGGTCGCATCCTCATAATAAATTTCCACCATGCGATAGCTTGTCAGGTAAAACTTGAGCGATTTGAACTCAACGATGTGTTTATCGGGTGTATACCGGATTGTGACTCTGGCGAAATCCGGCTGCCCGGGATGCAATGGACAGAGAGAGGTGAACTCAGCCGATGTCGTCTCTACCTCATATGTACGCTGAGGATGAGGATTCGGCATGGCGATGAGCAATTTCTCCTGTGGATAGGATTTATAAACAAGCTCCAGGTCTTGTATTTTCTGTTGCAGATTCTCTACTTGTTTTTTCACGGTGATTACTCTTCGACAAAATACATGTTTACGCCGTTTTCTTCCATCTTTCGTGCCTTACCGCTGTACACAAGATACTGTAAATGTGCCAGTGTCTCCATAACGGCGAGCCTCTTGTCCCAGACGGACAATTTATCGAACGGTACAGGTTTATCACCGGGCGCCCATGCCAGCTGGCTGGCAATTTGGTAACCGTTCATCAGATTATTATGAGCAACCTGTATAATCTCCCGTTCACGGTTCTTATGATGGTAGAGCAGCGCTTCGATTCGCGGCTTCGTGCCACTGAATACCGGGCCATGAGCAGGAAAGGCGAAGTTAATGTCAATCTCCTGTAGCATCTTGAGCGAATTGATAAAGTCACCCAGCGGGTTGTCACTTGATTGCGGATGGTAGCTGATATTGGTCGATATCTCTGGCAGCAGCATGTCGCCGCTGAAGAGCATCTTTCGATTCGGCTCATAGAAACAGAGATGTCCTGGAGAATGCCCCGGCGTCAACAAAACCTGCAGCTCAAATGGGGGCATCGAGATAGTATCGCCATCTTTTAAGAGAATGTCCGGCTTCGCCGTGACAACAAACTGGCGAAAAGGCATAGATGCCTCTGAAAATTTAGACAGCATAGAATCCGTGACACCATTCACTCTCAGAAATGCAGAAAGCTCCTTGAGCAGGTTCTCCGGGTTTGAATAACGTCCATCGAGAAGTGGCGCTTCAATCTCACTCATAGCTAATGTAGCATTCGTAAGCTGTTTGAGCTTGCCGGCAAGCCCGTAATGATCCGGATGAAAATGGGTAATTGCTATCTGGGTAATATCTCTTAATTCAAAACCATCGATTTTCAGGCTATCCTTTACAGCATTAAACGCTTCAGGAGTATTCCATCCTGTATCTATCAGAAGGTTTCCTTTCTCTCCCTCGATCACATAGATATCAACCTCTTTTAATGCTACCTGCGGTAGCGGCACAGCAATTCTGTAAATACCTTTCATTACTTCCATGAATTTACCTTCTTATATTGTAGAATGCATTCTCACCTGCGTAGCGGGCAGCTTTGCCTAATTCCTCTTCGATCTGAAGGAGACGATTATACTTGGCAACCCGTTCGCTACGGCACGGGGCACCCGTTTTGATCAGTCCGGCATTAACTGCAACAGCCAAATCAGCGATGGTTGTATCCTCGGTTTCTCCGGAACGATGGCTGATAATCGTTGTCCATCCTGTTTCGCGCGCCATTTGTATTGCAGCCATCGTTTCACTGAGCGAGCCGATCTGGTTCAGTTTGATAAGAATCGAGTTCGATGTTTTCTGCTCGATTCCCTTTTTTAGACGTTCAACGTTCGTAGTATAGAGATCATCTCCCACCAGTTGCACTTTATCGCCCAGCTTTGCGGTCAGCGACTGCCAGCCGTTCCAATCGTCTTCATCAAGACCGTCTTCAATGCTCAGAATAGGGTATTCGGATACCCATTTTGCATAATAGTCGATAAGTTCATCATTTGTAAGGCTGACGCCTTCCTTTGCCAGAACGTATTTACCGTTCTGATAAAAACTGCTCGACGCCGCATCCAATGCCAGAAAACAATCCTTACCCGCCTTGTAATGAGCGAGGTCGATTGCCGATAGGATCAGTTCCACTGCTTCGCGGTTAGATTTCACGGATGGCGCAAACCCGCCCTCATCGCCGACGTTTGTATTGAGTTTCTTCCCTTTAATCGCCTTCTTCAGACAGTGATAGATCTCTGTTCCCATCCGCAGTGCCTCTTTAAATGTGGGCGCACCGGTGGGCATAATCATAAACTCCTGAAAATCCGTGGAATCATCCGCATGCTTACCGCCGTTGAGGATATTCATCATCGGAACAGGCAGCAGACAACTATCCTTACTGCCGATAGAGCGGAAGAACGATGTGCCAGTCGCGTTTGCTGCAGCCTTAGCGACTGCCAGTGAAACACCGAGTATGGCATTAGCGCCGAGGATCGATTTATTTTTTGTGCCGTCGAGATCGATCATTTTCTGATCGATAACATCAGTACGGGCAGCAGACATCGAGTTTAATGCAGGAGCGATCTTCTCATTGACGTTCCGGACGGCTTTCAAAACGCCCTGACCATTATAACGTTTCGTGTCCCCATCGCGAAGCTCGAGGGCTTCATATTTGCCCGTGCTGGCGCCTGAGGGAACAGCCGCAATGCCGGATTTCCCGCACGACAGTTCAGCGTATACTTCAACCGTAGGATTGCCTCTGGAGTCAAGGATTTCGCGCGCGCATATAGTCTTTATCGAGAGGTCTGTGGTATTTGCTTTAGTCATGATTCTCCTTATTCAGAAGGCCAGCGGAATAATTTCCGTGCCATGGATAATGCTTTTTCAACCGCATCAACCGCATCTTCGGCAACGATAATAGATGTGCTTTCCTCGCCGCTCTTGGATAATGCCCAGGTGTTCAGTCCAATCACGGGTACGCCGCTTTTCAATGCATAGGCGATCTCTGTCAACGTGCCAAACTCGCCGCCGATAGCGATAACCGCTTCTGCGGAATTGGCCACTGCAATATTTCTAGCCTCACCGATACCAGTAGCGATAGGTATTTGTACGTATGGATTGGCCGTTGATGGATCCATTCCGGGCAAAAGACCTATCGTCATACCCGATTCGATAGCTGCGCCCCGGCAGACAGCTTCCATTACGCCGCCTAATCCGCCACATATTAGTATAACCCCTCGCCTTGCCAGCTCTCTGCCAACCACTTCCGCCAGCACGGCATCTTCGGGGGTACAGCGCCCGCCACCAATAACAGCTATGACAGGCTTTTTATCGAAAAACGGTTTCCTTACATTTGGAGCCATCTTCGTCTGATACCAACACCTGCTAGCAATTATATCATCCAGCCCTGACAGCAGCAATGAAAACGAAAGAAAGGTAGTGTATCATTTTGAAATTCGTAACCATTGACTATGCTTGAGCGATATTGTATAGTCAAATCATGGTAAGAAAGAAAAAAGATCATGATTTCTCTGTCAATGCTTTTAGAGTAGTACAAGAAGCGACTGGACAAATTGAACCTAAGCCTAAGAAAGCACGTAAAGATTACGATTATAAGGCTCTAGGACATGCTGGTGGTTTAAAAGGCGGTAAAGCTAGGGCAAGCAAACTAACGCCGGAACAAAGACAGGAGATTGCAAAAAAAGCAGCGCAAGCACGCTGGAAAACTAAAACGTAAAAACCCCTTTCCCATATAGATAACTGCCATTTCCTGAAATGGCATAGGAGATTTCCGAAAAGCGCCCTAATATCTGGAATAATTCATCTTTATTACTTGTATTCTTAGCATTCTCAAGGTAGTTGGCGAGGTCAGAGGCTACCTTGGTTAGATTGTCAAAAACAGTTGTCCAATCAACAGGGAGTGTAGTTAAAAGAGCAGGCGTTTGCATCGTTGCATTTAATTGCGTATAAGCGTGCTGTGTAATTGTATATATGAGTATGATGTCAGTGTCCCATTCCCAATTC
This sequence comes from Dehalococcoidia bacterium UBA5629, assembly GCA_002421445.1. Taxonomy (GTDB): domain Bacteria; phylum Chloroflexota; class Dehalococcoidia; order GIF9; family UBA5629; genus UBA5629. The sequence goes on from DIKB01000109.1 coordinate 6,830, forward strand.
AGTGTGCGCTGTGCCTCTCCAAATAATACACTGAAATAGAATAGTTTTTTGGCTAACTGTGATTCTTGCTGCATTTTTGTTACAGCATAGCGATATTCCTTTACAAGGCGTTGTCTTAATTCTTCACGCAACATAAGCAAGCTCCCTTTCAACTGTACTTGGACTTGGCACATTATTAGAGTTCGGTTTATACACATCCGCATCTTTGGTATCTATAAGATCAAAGTCCAATGAAATCAATGGCAGGATATTTTTCTGTTCTTCGTTAAAACTAGGTGGGCATAAACGAGTTTCGGACAGACTGACCATATCTTTAACCAACTCGCTAAAGGGTATGAATTTGACAAGCAAAGCCACGTCAAAGGTTGTTGCCAATGCCTTTAAAGTAGTTAAGCTATATCGCCCATAATCTGAATTTTCCCATTGTGAAATAGTTTCTTGATGTTTGTTTAAGTGGCCTGCTAAATCGCTCTGGCTCCATTTGAGATTCTCTCTCATTTTACGAATTTGAAGAGCTAGAGTAGTATTAACATGCTCAATGGCAAGTGCCTCGCGATAATCTTTGCTAGCCAGGCTATTTTGTATCTGTCTTGCCTTAACTGAAATCATGGCGAGTTCTCCTAGATAAGGGTTCTATCTGAACTGCATCTCTTCGTTCAAATGCTATTCTTCCTATATCCAAAGGTATATATTTATTATTGTGCTCAGTACAATGTGCCAGAAGCGTAAATTCCCCACGATAAGGGCCATCATATCCAAGTAATCTATACTCGATTCCTTGATATTTTACCCTTACTGCAATCAATCCATCTTTATCACCTTTCAGCACTTCTGTCATGGGAAATTTCCAGTCTGTTCGGTCTATCTGCTCTAATATGTTCAATTTTGTGTTCATTTTAGCTTTCACAGTGGGTCCCAGTCCGTCAAGCCAAGTTTTAACGATGTTAATGCCATTTGCATCGACATAATCGTAAATTAGGCTTACCTTGTTCATATTATAATATATTTATTATATTGTCAAGAAATGATTTATGATATAATATTTTTATTATATCACTCTTGACAATGCTTAATCGAGCTGATACAATATAATCAAATAGAAACAGGAAGTTCACCAATGAACAAACTAAGTATAGAACGCAAAGCTCAAGTTATCAAGGTACTATGTGAGGGTAACTCAATCCGAAGCACTGCCCGTATAACTGATACTGCTATCAACACAGCAGTCAAAATACTCCGTGAAGTCGGTGCTTCCTGCATGGAATACCAAGACAAAGCCATGCGTAACCTTACCTGTAAAAACATTCAGTGTGATGAAATTTGGTCATTCTGCTATGCCAAAGAAAAGAATGTACCGGAAGATAAGAAAGGGCAATTCGGTTATGGCGATGTATGGACGTTTACGGCGGTTGATTCAGATACAAAACTAGTTCCTTCATGGTATGTGGGATTACGTGATCCTGAATCTGCATTCGAGTTTATGAATGATTTATCTCGCAGATTAGCAAATAGAGTTCAGATCACAACAGACAGCCATAGAGTGTACTTAAACGCTATTGAGGATGCTTTCGGTGCTGATATTGATTACGCTATCTTGGTAAAACATTATGGGAAACCGGATCAAGGATATGATTCTAAATACAGCCCTGCTCAATGCATTTCAGCGGAAGCTAAACGAGTAAGCGGTTATCCTGATCTGTCTAAAACTTCTACGAGTTACGTTGAGAGACAAAACTTAACCATGCGAATGAATATGAGACGGTTTACAAGACTAACCAATGGATTCTCAAAAAAGATCGAAAACCATATGTTTGCGGTGGCTTTATATTTCATGCACTATAACTTTGTTCGTGAGCACAAATCATTGGCTACGCCATATCCGAGGACACCTGCGATGGCAGCAGGGTTAACTGATCATATTTGGACGATTGAAGAAATAGTGAATTTAATTTGAATCAGGTTTATTATCAATTTGTTGTTTCTTTTCATCAGCTATTCGATCTAATTCTGATAACGCATTCTCAACGAATTTCTCTGTTTCTGACACGTATCCTTTGACTTTATCCACACGACGTTCAAATGGCCTGAGTATTGTGTAATTAACCACGATTAGAAAGAGTATGTAGAACATTATACAAATTAGAACATACACACCAAACGGGGTCGCAATTTCCTTTAAGAATTGTTCAGGGCTAGTTGCCTCGCCAGTAGCCTTGATAAACAGATAAACCGGAAATACTATATTATCCCAGAATAATTTTAATGCCCAAGCAACTATTCCTAACACCACACATATAACAACAGCAGTAGTTATTGAACGACCAAAACGACCCAACCGCTCTTCCATTATCTTGATCAATCCCGGAAGGAATTCTTCCATACCTATATTCTACCATCCTTAACATGGGTACGGGTATAGTGTTCGTTTAGTGAGTTAAATGTTTGTCTCATTTTCAAAATGATACACTACCGAAAGAAATGGTAAGATAGACTGAATGGAGCAGTTTTGTTTCAAATCGCCTGTATTGACGTCTATGATAAGGACCAATTACAATTAAAGCGTAGTTCCCGTACATTGCCGAAAGGGAATGGAGGCACGGGTAAAGAAGGGTGAGAATGTGGTAAGGCCTCAAGATCAAAACCATCCATGGACGGCTGCTGATAAAAACTCTGTTCAGCGCGATCAAGTAATACTATCCTCCAATGCCGAATCGCCGAAACTAACCGTTTCCAATTTGATCGAGACGATCGAAAGCAGGCCGAAACAGGCACGAAAAAGCACGCCTGCGAGTATGCATATGCCGCTTGTTAATCAACAAGAGACACCCGGTAGCAAACAGGCGTCATCAGGAGAAGTGCTGGAGAAGGATTGGGCTGGCGGGAAGCCGGTTAAAAAAAATCGGACAGTAGCAACCCCGTTTGATATCACCAAGCTTAAAATAGTTCCGGCAAAGGCGCGATCCGGCGATGCAATAACTATAGCATTTGAAGCAACCAACAATAGCGATTTCTACAGCATTTACCCCGTTACTGTTAAGATTAACGGGCAGGTGATAACAGCAGAAGTTGTCAGTGTGCCTCCCGGATTTACACTGCCTATGCGTGCCAGCGTTGTGGGCGCACAACCCGGCGACTATCAGGTGGAGGTCAATTTCGCAACCGGCAAATTTACTGTGGTTGGCAACGACGCTATCGATGACGTAACGATGAAAGACTTCGACATGACAAAGCTGGATGCAAATTTTGATCGCGGCATTACGGAAGTTGCGGTATCCATAAAGCCGAACAAAAAACCTGAGACTTCAGATGTCAGCCTTTCAATAAAACCGCAAAATGTTATAGATAAGATGGCCGGTTATATTGAGATTGGCCTGGACAAACTCGGCGATGCGCTTACCTTCCCCATAAAGAAACTGGCGGAGTTGTTCTTATCCAGACGATCAAAGTGATAGCAAACACTTAGTTTGTCTTTTGATCTTCTTATCCCGAAAATGATCGCGTTAACGGCTGTTTTTCGGTTTGGCGATTATCTCTTCAAGGCTTTGATCCGTACCGGCGATAATAAAAGTATCGTCATGTCTGATCTCTTCGGATCTACCCGGAGACAGGAGGACTTCTTTCTTGCGATGAATCAATAGTACCACCAGTTCTGATTTTCCCCCCTGCCCAAAACCTGCATCACGCAATGTCTTGCCCACGAGATGAGGCGGAGCCGATAGCTTGGTAACGCCGTACTTAGGTGTCAATGGGATATAGTCCAGGACTTCAGGAATGTCGATACCATGTGCAACACGGGCTCCCAACTCGCTCTCCGGATATACCACCACGTTCGCGCCCACCTGCTTGAGTATCCTTCCGTGAAGATCATCTTTGGCCCGGGCTACGATATACGCAACACCGAGCTTTTTGAGTAACACAGTTGCGAGAATGCTATTCAGCACGTTATAACCGATAGCCACGACAGCAGCATCAAAGTTGCCGACACCGAGATCCTCCAGCGCTATCTCATTGGTGGAATCGGCCTGTACTGCTCGTGTTACCTGCGATGCAATGTTCTGTACCCTCTCTTCATGGCTATCAATCGCCAGCACCTCATATCCCATCCCGTACAGGGTGGATGCCAGACTGGCACCGAATCTGCCAAGCCCTATGACAACGATCTGTTTTTTCATCTTGAAGCTCCTATCCTATTCTAACTGATTCCGATGAATATCGGTATGCCCGTACGTGTCGACTTTGTGCAATTGAAAATGCCGTGGTCAGTGGCCCTACTCTACCCAAAAACATAGTCACCGTAATGATGAGCCGACCCGCTGTTGACAGCTCGGGTGTTATGCCCGTCGATAAGCCGACAGTTCCGAATGCAGACACAATTTCAAATACAATTCTGATGAAATCAAAGTTTTCGGTGAATGTCATCAACAGAACAACGACAGCTATAAGCCCGACCGATAAAATGATAAGCGTAAGCGCTTGATAAATATCTGAGGTTCTGAACTCTTTTCCAAAAGCCATAGGGCGTTCATTCCCCCGTATCGTGCTTATAATTGTTGCAACGAGAAGGCCGAATGTGTTCACCTTGATGCCGCCGGCTGTTGATCCCGAAGCGCCGCCGATGAACATGAGCATTATGGTAATGACAAGCGATACGGGGATCATTTTCCCCACATCGACCGTTGCAAAGCCGGCTGTACGCGGTGTGACCGCATGAAAGAAGGCATTCAGGAATTTATAGGGCAGAGGCAATGAGCCGATCGTTGATGAATTATCGAACTCAGTCAGTAACAGCGCCATAGTCCCAAAAGCAAGCAATGTTCCGGTGACACCAATGACCAGCTTCGTATCCAGTTGAAGTCTGCTCCAGCGTCTTGTAACGGCAACATTCTGCAGCACCGTGTATCCCAAACCGCCGAGAATGATCAGAAATGCGATTGTCAGGACAACGGTGACATCTGTCTGGTAGCCCAGTAAGCTTTGAAATTTGCCCTCCAGATCAAACCCGGCGTTATTGAACGCGGATATGGAGTGAAATATCGATTTCCATACGGCAGTTCCTGTAGGATTTGTCGTTATAAAGTGGCTGAAAAGAATAATCGCGCCGATACCCTCTACAATAAGCGTGAACAGCGCAATCCGTCTTACCAGCCGTACTACCCCACCAGGTCTCTTAATGCCCATGGAGTCGGCAATAAGAAGTCTATCGCTGAATCTTATTTTCCGCCGCAATGCCAACAGAAACATGGTTGCGCTTGTCATGTAGCCGAAGCCACCGAGCTGAATGAGTAGCGCAATAACCATCTGCCCGAACAGGCTGAAATAAGTGGCAGTATCTACCACAACAAGCCCTGTCACGCAAACTGCCGATGTTGCGGTAAATAACGCATTGACAAGTGGCGTGGCGGAACCAGTCTGAGATGAGATCGGGAGCATCAAAAGCAATGTCCCTACCAGAATCATAACGCCGAAGCCATGCAGCAACCGAGTTACTGAAATAGAATATGATCCCCGTCTCGTTTCCTGAGATACTTCAACGATGCTCGGCTTGAGCCTCGGCACCCTGATATTGCGGTCTCCCGGTTTCGGAGCGAAAGTGTTCGACATATATTTTCAGATTAATCTAGCCCTATGGTGTAAATTCCATGATCTTTTTCTCTGCGGGCTTCCTCATTTTAGCTTCGCAATTCTACGCTCCACTCCATATTTCGTCAATGGTAATCCCGGTGAGCCATTGACAAACAGACTATGGTGTACTTAATATGACTATATCTAACACGTGCATACGGAAATTAGTTGTTTACTTGAAGGGAGGAGAGAAATTATGCGCAAGACCACTACATTTGCTTTCGTTATTGTTATTCTGGTGCTATTCACAAGTTCTGCTATGCTGGCCTGTAGCTCTCAAACGCCACCTTCACCACAGTTACCACCATCATCACCTGTTCCTGTCCCAGCTACGATACCTGTACCACCATCACCTTCTCAGACGAATTCGAGTAAAATTCAATTCCTGGCGCATGCCACTTTTCTTATTACCTACGGTTCAGGCTTGAAGATACTCACTGACCCATATGAAGTATACAGTTCACTCAAATATGCGCCGTTAAATGTGAGCGCCGATATTGTAACTGTAAGCCATGATCATCAGGACCATAATAATGCTGCAGCAATAGGCGGACAACCTGAAATAGTGAAAACCACTGGGACAAATACCGTAAAAGGCATTCCGATTAAGAGTATCGCTACCTGGCATGATAATGTCCAGGGCACACGGTCTGGACCAAATATCGTATTTTGTTTTACGGTGGATGGTATAAGATTCTGCCACCTGGGAGACTTGGGACATAAGCTCAGTACCGAGCAATTGGCTGCAGTTGGCAGCACATATGTACTTTTTATGCCTGTCAGCGGAGGCCCAACTATTGATGCGAAGACTGCTACTGAAGTGGGCAGTGACCTGAAAGCCAGGATAATCATCCCCATGCACTATAAGACTCCGAAAGTTGGCTTTGCACTTGCCGGCGTTGATGATTTTCTTGCAGGAAAAGAAAATGTTAAAAAAGTTGTCGGCAACATTTTCGAATTGAAGGTGACTGAGCTTCCTTCTTCACCACTAATCGTCGTTCTGGAATCAGCCAATTAGCTCTACGGCATTAACCGGTCAGGATACTATTTACAGGACACAGGATTAGGAATATGATCTCGAGTTAATATTGGAGATTATTGCAAATGGATGTCATCGTAACAGCGTCAACCGGCACCTCATCTGCATTAATACTGCCGATATCATTTATCTTCTGGTGCTATGTGGCAGCATATACCGTCCATATCCTCGAGGAGGCGGTACTGGGGGAAACCTTTGTCGCTAAAGTAAAAGGACGGGTGTGGCCAGGCTACAACTGGCGCAAATTTTTCGGGTTTAATACCCTGCTTATGAGCCTTAACATTATCGCCATCATCCTCTATGAGATATTCGGCGGAGCTTGGATTGTCTTTCCGCTATCACTGGCATTTGAGCGAATATTCAACGGGTTCTGGCATCTGGGAGAAACTATCGTTACCCGAAAGTTTTCATCGGGACTTCTGTCCAGCATTCTTTTCTGGATACTCGGCTATTTCATAGTCAGATATTCGTTCTTGAAAGGGGAAATCCCTGTTCCATTCTTCATCATCTCAATGACTATGGGGCTTATTTTAACCTGCCTGATGTTCGGTTCGCTTATGGCATTCAAGAAGAAGTATATGCCTGAATCGAATAGTCATTGAATAATTTAAAGTGGCGCTCTGTTGTTTTACAAGGTACTCTTTTTAAACACGCCTACTCGCATAAAGCACATGACTGCTGCTACCGAACTATCATTACCGTACAGTGAGCATGTCGGCTCACTTTATCAACAGTACTCCCCAGAAAGTCCGCCCATGCGCCTGACTGTCCGCTGTGTCCCATGATGATAAGGTCACATTTGATGTTTCTGGCATGGTCGATGATGGTCTTTGATACGTGGCCTGCTAAAACATCGACGCGATGCAGGTCTATGCCGTGCATCTTTGCCAATTCTCTGGCTTCGCGCTGGGCGGTTTTAAAATAACCGTTCTGCACCTGTTTCTCCTCTTTAATTTCGCCGATATCGGCGGGGAACTGCGGCAGGTTTGCTTCAACTGACACAAGAGCTAAACGTGCCTTCGTGACTTCAGCCATGTCTATTGCTATCTCCAATGCCTTGCGTGCCACTTTTGATCCATCAAACGCGATGAGAATATAGTTAAACATGATCGATGCCTCCTATCTTCATAATTATCAGAGCGCTGGTACAGTTTTCATTTTATTTCGTTAGTTTCGATGGATTGCTCTTGTATAGCACGAGGCTGAAACCATTGTTGTGCAATAAGTGTGGGAACAACAGCCGAGCCGATAACAACCGTGACCAGGATAGTATACTGATTCTGATCGATGATATGATTCGTTAAACCAAACAGAGCTGAGATGCTGCCGAACGTTAACCCCGTAGACATCAGAAGCGTCATATAATTGCCTTCCCTCATGGTCATACGGAAAATTCGCGTCAATGGCCAGACTCCGATGAATTTAGTAGCTATCTTCAGCGCCAGAAAAGTAATAACCAGTATAAACCCTGCTATCACTGCCGGCAATGAGATAAGCATGCCCGCTTTGAGAAAATAGAATGGGGTGAGAACGGCAAATGCCACCGTGCGCATCTTATGAAGTACCGTTTTATCCTTGATGAAAACTCCAGCAGCTACCAATCCTATCAAGTAGGCGGGGAGCACCGCTTCACTACCCGATGCATTTGCCAGCCAAGCGAGAACAAACAGACAGAGCAAAAAGAATTTGATTGCCGGCTCGCTCACGCGCTGCCCCCATCTGTGAATAATGCCCGGTGCTATTTTAGGCAGCAACCATAGAATGGGGATAGTAACACCGATGAAGATAATCATCCGGATATCGAAATGGGCAAATAGTATTCCCAATGCAAGAACGGTGCCCAAATCGGTAATAAAACATGCCGCTAGAATAAGTTTGCCCAGGTTAGTTTCGCTGAGTCCTGTTTCCACCATGACTGCATAGACCACGGCTACCGATGTTGTGGAAAGAGCAATTCCTGCTATCTGGGCTGCCTGCATGTCCCAGCCAACAACGAAATAGGCTAATAGCCAGGCACCGATAAATGGCACAAGAAAGCTTAATACTCCAATAGAGACGCTCTGTTTGAGATTCTTCCGAAGAGATTCAGGATCTATCTCTGCACCTGCAAGAAATGTCAGAAGTACAGCACCAAACGAGGCGAGAAAATCGATCCAGGGGGCCGTGTGAAGATTGAGGAAATTGCCACCAATCACTCCCATAAGTATCTCGGCCAGAGCAACGGATAAACCGATACGGATGGAGATAAGGCTTGCCCCCAGGGCAAGTGCCATCCATATGCTTGCTATCAGCCATGTATTTTCCATTGTTTGTCCTCCTTGAAAACCGGGGGGCAACAAAAAAGCCTCTACCGGTTAATGGTAGAAGCTATCAGCTCCTCAGCGGAGCGTTTCGGCCAGGCTAAAAACCCAACCCGGCGAGCTTCATCGCTAAATCATTTAGTTTGCAATGGAATGATAACAAAAGAACTGGATCATCGTCAAAATCATTGTATTGCAATTCTGTTGAGACACTACGATAACAATCATAGAAAATTAATTGAACGTATTCATCACTGCAGCAATGCCTTCGGACAGGACACATTCAATCGCTTCGGCAGCACGTGTGATCGCCACTTTGATAGCATCCTGTTCATCCGGTAAAAAATCGCCGAGGACATGATCGACAACTGCGTCATCCATACGGGATATGTGCTCTTGTGATGGTCTTCCGATCCCGATCCGAATGCGCGGGAAGTCTTCGCTGCCGATTGATGCAATGATGGATTTCAGCCCGTTATGCCCGCCTGCGCTGCCGTTTTCTTTTCCAACTTTAATTCGGAAGTGGGCAACTGCTTCATTACTGAGGAAGCCAACTGCAGAGGCAACAATCACAGCCCAAAGATTTTCTACTGTCTGAGGATGAAAAAGGCGATTAATCGATTCATACCCGGCGAATATGGCACTGAACAATATAATAGCGACGACTACTACACCAGCTAAGTCTTCTACCCGACTGAACTGCATCCCTATGACTGAAGCTCTTTACCAATGCAGTAGCCTTGCTTAAAGCCGTCAGTCGATAATTATGAAAGTTTACCATTTTGCTGTGCTATCTATTAATTGATTTGTTTGGAGTAATTAAGTATTATAGTATTATAGTTTATTCTATAACACTAAAGTACAAGGAGATTAGATGGAAGACCAAATTTACCAATACCATGCGGAGATGTGCCAGGTCTTTTCACACCCTAAACGCCTAGAAGTCATAAACGTCCTGAGGGCTGGGGAGATGACCGTCACCGAGCTAGCGCAGAAAGTAGAATTGACCATAGGTAACTTATCGCAACATCTATCAATGATGAAAGAGCGACATATTCTGCTCTCACGTAAAGAAGGGAATATGGTCTACTATCGGATTGCCAACCCCAAACTCATGCGCTGCTTCGATATGATGCGTGAAATGTTGTTTGAACAAATTCGACAGGACGCAGCTCTACTGGATGTTAAAGTCGGTTAAATAAGAACGATGAGATCGATTGCAAGGAATAATGGACGGAGGCTTATTGAATGAAACTGGCTATCGTTATCAACACAAACAATGCTGAATCAGCGTGGAACGCTTTAAGGTTGGGTAATAATACCATCGCGGCCGGGCACGAGGTTGGTGTGTTCCTCATGGGAAGCGGCGTAGAGATAGAGAATATTAAGGACCAGACTTATGATGTTGCCGGGACTCTGGCCAACTTTCTGAACGGCAACGGCAAGCTGCTTGCCTGCGGCACCTGTTTGAAATCACGACACCAGGAAGGTGGAGTGTGTCCTATTTCTACAATGGCTCAATTGGTGCAATTAATTGCTGAATCAGACAAGGTAATTTCCTTTGGTTAATTGCATGAGATATGAATTTTCATTGGGAGGTGAAAAGGTATGAACAAGAACATTAAGACAGCTCTAATTATCGGTGGTGTACTCATAGCCATCCTTATCATTATCATTGTGTTTTTGATTTTCGGGTTGAGTGGAGGATGGAACGGGTACGGTTCCGGATACGGGATGATGAGACCTTGGATGCTAGGAATTTTTGGAGGAGTGTGGTTTATGCCTATATTAATGATTGTTTTCTGGGGATTGGTTATCTGGGGTATTGTTGCTTTGGCGCGCGGTGTCGCCTCATCGAGCAATCCGAGATATTCCAATCAGGCAGACTCAGCTCTGGAAATACTCAAAAGACGCTATGCCCGGGGCGAGATAAACAAACAGGAATATGAAGATAAAAAGAAAGATTTAGTATGACTATAATCTAATAAGGAGGTAGCTACTATGTGCGGCGGTCCTTTCTGGCATCTTTTCTTCCCTTTCGGTTGTGGTATGAATCAGGTTTCGGAAGCTGAACAAACCCATACGCCTGCCGATTCCGCCCTCGAAATACTCAAAAAACGTTATGCTCGCGGCGAAATCAGCAAAGGAGAATTCGAAGAGAAGAAAAAAGACATGGGCTGAAAAGACTACTCAGTCTGTTAGTAGGAAGGTGAGAAATGAGAAAATTACATATACTGGGTCTGGCATTACTATTAGTAAGTTTGCCGATTCTTGCTTGCCTGTGCCCCCTTCCCGTTTGGAGGGCAAGCACCAGGTCAACAACCGTATCCTTATGGGCCAAGAGGTGGAATGGGACCAGGTATGATGGGTGGAGGAAGCTACAATCCTAATCCCAATGCCAAATCTATTACCATCGATCAGGCTGCCAATGCCGTGCGGGGCTACCTTAATACCTATGATGGTGGACAGTTGACCTTAATCGAGGTGATGGACTTTGCCTGGAACTACTACGCCGAAGTAGAGGAAAAGGATACTGGTATTCACGCCATGGAACTTCTTATTGACAAATACACCAGCAGGGTCTCCCCTGAGATGGGCCCAAACATGACATGGAACACTAAGTACAGCTGGATGGGTGGAATGATGGGTAACTACGGGGGTGGCTCGCCTACAGCCAATATGCCCGTTAGCGCTGACAAGGCAAAGACTCTGACTCAGCAGCAGTACCTGGATACTTATCTGCCCGGTCTGCCCGCGGCTGAGGCTGATACTTTCTATGGTTATTACACCCTGCATACTTTAAAGAATGGGCAGGTTGATGGGATGCTCAGTGTTAATGGATACACCGGAGCCATCTGGTATCATACATGGCACGGTCCTCTTCTGGGTATGAAAGAGTACGATTAACTCTGGTAACGAGGAAGCATATGGTTAAACCGATATACCTGGATTACAACGCTACCACTCCTATTGACCCACACATTAAAGACGCCATGATTCCTTACATGGGAGAGTATTTTGGTAATCCTTCCACTACACATGCTTACGGGCTGCCAGTTAAAGAGGCAGTGGAAGGTGCACGGCAGCAAGTAGCTTCCCTCATCGGCGCAGCGCCAGAAGAGATCATCTTTACCAGCGGCGGGAGCGAGAGCGATAACCATGCTATAGTCGGCACATCTCTGGCGAATTCGCATAAAGGGAAACATATCATTACAATGCGCATAGAGCACCCGGCCGTGATCAATACCTGCCGCTATCTTGAGGAGAGGATGGGCTTTCAGGTCACTTATGTTCACGTAGATAAGTATGGACTGGTTGACCCGGAGGACATTCGCCATGCTATCACCGGAGATACCATCCTTATTACCATCATGCACGCCAATAACGAGGTTGGCACTATCGAGCCGATTGCGGAAATCGGCGAGGTTGCCCGGGAGCATGGAATTATCTTCCACACTGATGCCGCTCAATCCTGCGGTAAAATCAGGGTGGATGTCAACGAGCTGCAGGTGGACTTGCTGACTATCGCCGGGCATAAGCTATATGCTCCCAAGGGAATAGGGGTGTTATTCATCAGGAGAGGTATCCAAATCGATTCACTGATCCACGGAGCCACGCAGGAAAAAAAACGACGGGCTGGCACTGAGAACGTACCTTATATAGTGGGACTGGGTAAGGCCTGTGAGATTGCTGGACAAACACTTTTGGAATACGAAACAAAGGTCAAAGGTTTGAGGAACAGGCTGCATGAAGACATTGTAGATGGTCTGGGTGCAGATAAAGTTCACCTGAACGGTCATCAGGAAAGAAGGCTGCCGAATACACTTAACATCAGCATCCAGGGCATCGTGGGCGACGAGTTGCTCATCCGGATCCCGGAAATTGCCGCTTCAACCGGGGCTGCCTGCCATGCTGGCTCCACTGAACCGTCAAGTGTGCTTTTGGAAATGGGACTGAACAGGGAACTGGCTCTCGGTGCATTACGTTTGACACTGGGGCGCTGGAGCACTGCCGAAGAAATCGACATGGCAGCCGAGATGATCGTTAAGCGAGCGACGCACAACGCAGCCGTACAAGGTTCGGATTATCTTAATTATTCGATATAGGGTAACCACATTGTCATACAAGATATTCGAGAGCCATGCGAGTGAATATGATGGCTGGTATGATACCGAAGCAGGCAAAGCTATCTTTAATATGGAAGTGGACTGTCTTAAGCCGCTTCTTTACAGGTTTAGCCAACCTTACCTTGAAGTTGGAATTGGCTCGGGCCGGTTTACCCAGGCACTGGGGATAGGGCATGGGGTAGAGCCTGCACCATCCCCTAGCTCGCATGGCAAAAGCCCGGGGAGTCAAAGTTATTGAAGCGACTGGCGAAGAGTTACCCTTTCCCAATGAGATGTTCGGCGGGCTTCTGATGACATTTACTCTCTGTTTTCTAGACAAGCCGCAAAAAGCTCTTGAGGAAGCGTGGCGTGTGCTTAAACCACAAGGCGGATTAGTACTCGGCCTCATACTCCGAGATAGCCCGTGGGTGAAGTTCTATGCCTAGAGGTAAGAGAGGGGCACCCGATATATGGTAAAGAGTGAGTTAATTGAACGTATTCATCGCAGCAGTAATGCCTTCGGACAGGATACACTCGATCGCCTCAGCGGCGCGTGTGATCGCCGCTTTGATAGCATCCTGTTCATCCGGCAGGAAGTCGCCGAGAACATGATCGACTACTGCGTCATCACTCCGTGATTTTTGTTCCGAAAGCGGCTGCCCGATCCCGATCCGAATACGAGAGAAGTCTTCGCTACCGATTGATGCAATGATGGATTTCAGCCCGTTATGTCCGCCTGCGCTGCCGTTTTCCCTGATCCTGAGTTTGCCGAGGGGCAGATTCAGGTCGTCACAGATCACGATGACATCCTTTGGTTTTGCTCTGCATTCTTTCAACAGCTTGCTGACGGCATCTCCGCTTCTATTGACATATGTTTTCGGCTTGACCAGCAGCACATCATCATTGCCGATCAGACCACCGCCCACCTGAGCCTGACACCTGGTTTTTTTTACCTGAATCGAATGCTGATGGGCAAGATGATTAATGCAGAGAAAGCCAATGTTGTGTCTGCTATGTGAATACTCTCTGCCGGGATTACCCAGTCCGATAATAAGCTTCATCATTCTACCTTCAAATCAGTTTTTTGCCCGGCCTCGGCCTGCTGGAGCAGCCGGAGAAATTCCGTCTCGTTGAGTACTTTCGTCCCGAGCGCTTGCGCGCGGGCAAGCTTTGAGCCGGGATCAGCGCCGACGACCAGATATGTCGTTTTGCGGGTAAC
>DIKB01000154.1:0-2815 GCA_002421445.1 Dehalococcoidia bacterium UBA5629
AAGCGATACCGTCCAGGTGCTGGAGATCTCTGAAATCGTAGCCCAATCGTTGAAATAGAGCACAGCCGCGTGAGAGCCACTGAGATCAAATCTCATTGACAAAACCCCTATCTCTATGATTATATGAGAATATAGAGCATGTCTGATGACGGTCAGGGATTGGGGGCAACTGATGTTCTGTACCAAATGCGGCACTGAAAACGCAGTATTTCTCGGTGCTGTGCTGGCCATATTTCAGGCGGTTCCGGTAACGACCCCTTCAGCATCCTTACCTGCCAGATTGATTGCCATAGCCGTATTTAATCCGTTGCCACCGATGATGACATTTTTGAAATCAAGACTTCGTGCCTGAATAAGTATCGACGATGCCTCTTTGGTAAAAGCGGAAATGATAAGGGCATCGGGCTGTGCAGCAATTATGTTGAAAGTGTTGTTAAGCTATATGATGACCAACAAGATTGTTACTGTATGAGTGAGCGGGGACATTAATGCCTGACTATGGCTTCCAGATCAATGAAATGAGCGGTACCGAGCCCGCGATACCGTTCGGGATGGCAGGTGAGAATGAGCACCTGCATATGTTGTGCAGTCTCTTCGATTATGTTCATAATACGCGCCAGCCTGCCCGCGTCTGTGGCAGTGAGCACATCGTCAAGGACAATAAGGTTCCGCTCATTCCCGGTGAGTGTTTCGGCAAGGGATAGACGGGTGGCAAAGTATATCTGTTCCTGTTCGCCCCCGGAAGCATTATCGAGAGAGACTGGTGTATTAACACCAGCCGGTACGATACCATTTGCTTCAAAACCTTCGTTGATTTTCACTCGACCCAATTTAGTGCCTGCAATTCGCTGAAGTATGCGGCTCGCTGCCGTCTCCACGGGCACAGCAATGCCCGTCAATATTTCGCTGCGACGCTGTGTCAGCAGCGTATGGATGAGATCGACGGCCTTCATCTTTAATTTCTCTGCAGCAACCTCCTGCTGCAACCGTTCCACCTCTTCTTCCGCCAGCGACAGGGCAGAGTAGGTTCCCTGCTCGGAGAGAATCTGTAAGCGCTCTTCTGCCCGTTGTTCCTCATCGCGCGTTCTTGCAGCATTTTCCCGTGCAGCGGTTAGTTGTTTTTCGAGTTTTTCGAGCGCAGCTACAGGATTATCTCCAAAGACAGAAATTTGCCTCTCCGTCTCTTCAAGGCTTGACATCGCCGCATTCCATGCAAGCGACGCCGTATTCATCTCTGCAGCCCGTGATTCATCGGTTTTCTCATCGGTCGTTAATTCTATGATACGGGCACGGATCTTTTCGATGTTTGCCCTGATCTCTTCGATTCTGGTACCGGTCTTAGCCATCGTTGTTGTAGCTGAGGCAACTGCTTTCTCGGCTTTTTCCCACATACGTTCGGCAGCCTCCATTTTGTTAATGAACGCACCGCTCCGCTGCTGCGCTGCTGTCTTCAATGCAACGCTGTCCGGCAATGTACTACTCCACTCAGGATGTTTCTCAAGCAGGTTATTGAGCACTGTTTCAGCATGATGGATATCCTGCTCCAACGTTTCCTTCTGCTCTCCAGCCAGCAAGGTCTTCAATCGCGTGCCGGCTTCCTCGATTTTCCTATCCATCGCCTCGGCCTGTTTATACAGTGAGTTCAATAATTCGATATCAGTGGTACCGAATGGCGCAGTTAATTCCGCAAGACGCCGCTCTGCACTGGATTGAGCTTTGCGATATTGTTCAATTGAGCCTGGCGGCCCTTTGGCCCGTATCCGCGCAATCGAAGGCAAATCTACAACCACCTCCGGCGATCCTTTGATCTGCGCAGGAGATCCCGCCTGTAAAGATTGGCTTCCCTGCATTTCTCCCGAGATGACCTCAATCGAGATATCGCGTTCAGGGACAACTTCAAGGGTTATCAATGACGCATCGATATGCACACGAGCTTCATCACGCTCTTTTATCGCCTTACCAATAGCCCAGACCGTTTCCTTGTCCGGAGCGATAATGCCGGCACGGGCCTTTTGATGCCCCTCAAGATCATAGCGCGCCTGTATAATTTTTCCGAGGCGAGCCTTGAGTTCCTGTACTTTTTTGCTCGTTTCAAGGAAGCTGCTGGCATTCTGCCAGAGCGTATCGGCAGTCGCGATATCAGTACGTTCTCTGCGTATGTTTTCCAGCGTCTGCTTCGCTTCTTCCGCTTCTACAGCAAGCTTTTTCGCCTGCTGCTGCTGGGCCGGCATATCATCTTCAAACTTGCGAAGTTGCTCCCGGGCTTCAGCTTCATCTTTTTTCGCTTTCGCTATGGACTCGATCAGTTGCCTCAGTGCGTTGAATTGCGCTTCCGCAGTTTTTTTCTGTTCCTGCTTCTGTTTCCTATCAGCTTCAAGCTTCTCATACGTTTTTACGCGAACTGTCGTTTTATTGATCTCTTCACCGATGCTCTCTGCAAAACTACTGGATTGTTTTTGTCGTGCCCGCAGGTCTTCCACTCTGCGCGATGTCTCATCAAATATCCTTTGCTGCTCTTGTGCCCGGGTCAGGGTATCGTTTGCCACCTGCAGTTTTTCCTCGAGTCTGGCAATCTCCGGGGCATCTTTGCCCGATCTCAATTTACCTGTACCCGTGTAATATTGACCCCACAGGGATTCAATCGCCTGTTCGACAGGACTTGTGGCCGAGGCATCGATTTGAGTGCCGAGTGCAGATCGTATATCCGCAATAACAGCACCGGAAAGTTTATTTAGAGCGAGATTCCCCTGCGGCGCCCAGAGTACCTGAGCCAGCCCCCAGTGCTCGGCTCGCGATAGTCCTTTAACGGGAGCGG
>DIKB01000154.1:2954-3262 GCA_002421445.1 Dehalococcoidia bacterium UBA5629
GTAACGGAAGGTGAAAGCATCCGCCCCCAGGAACGTATCGCCTCTATATCTTTCCCCTTCACTTTGTGGTTATCGAATATGCCCAGCGTGAGCGCTTCAAGAATCGTTGATTTGCCCGTGCCGTTCGGCGCATGGATAACGTTCAACCTGTCATCAAAGCCGTTAATCTCTATCGGGTCACTGAAACAGCGCCAGCCGCTAATATGAATAGAACGCAGGATCACCGTTTCGCCTCCATAATGAGGCTGTAGAGATCAAGCAATGCCCGCGACGCAACATCCGGCGTTGCTCCTTGTGGACGGCTGCCG
>DIKB01000154.1:3451-25574 GCA_002421445.1 Dehalococcoidia bacterium UBA5629
AGAGCGATCAATGATGTGTCCGGACTTGATGTTTGCTCTATTTTTTTGAGCAGTTTGTCCATATCGCCTGTTGCCTGGATATTTTCATTCATTTGTATCCAGGAGAGCGATCCGGTGCGGATGGTGGTGATATCAGGAACTGATCCGGGACTCCGGATTTCCACCAGAAGCACGTTGCCGCTATCACGTTCTCCGAATTTTGTCGGCTCATGGGTGCCCGAGTATGCCATACGAACGACCTTATCATCGCCTGCATATGGTGCATAGGAATGCCAGTGTCCGATCGCCAGATAATCAAGTCCGCTGCGTTGTGCAGCATTTCGGGGAATGGGATAGTCCGGCTCATCCTGTCGGATACCTTCGACCGTTCCATGCGCCAGCCCGATTCGAATCCCGCTACCGTTAGTGGGAATCCATGCAGTGGGATCACCGCTCGATTGTTTCTCATATGCCGGACAGGGATATAAAGTACCACCGGGTATTTCAACAGGTATTTTTTCTTTAAGCATGTGAATTGTGCCGTCGGAGCGCCATGACGGATGCTCCCAGACAGATCCAGGAACAAGTGGATCATGGTTGCCGGGAATGATGTAAACGGGTACGGAATAGCCGGCCAGGATATCAACGGTTTTTTGAATTAAATACCGATCAACACCATTATCATCGAAGGTATCGCCGGTAATGAGAATGAAATCAATATTATGCGCTCTGGCTACATCTCCAATGCGTTTAGCTGTAAGCAGGCGTGCTTCCCGCACCTTCGAGGCAGCCGCGCCCACATGGGCAGCCTTCATGCCGAGCTGCCAGTCCGCTGTGTGAATGAACTTCATAGAATCTTATGTCCCAGTGAGCGTTCGGTAGGTTCGAATAGCTCGGTATACAGATCGACAGCACTTCTATCGGTAAGCGCTGCCAGAAACCGTGCTATCTCCTGTGCCGGTGCGTTACCTGCATCGATCCGTTCCTGTATTCTGACAGGCAATAGCTTGTGATTCTCAATCAACGCAGTAAACAGGCTGCGGAGTATATGCGCAGCACGAGAGCTCTGACGCGCAATGACCGGGCTGCGGTACATATTGCCCATCATAAAATCGAGGAGCCTTTTAACTTCACTTTCAATTTCCACTGATAAAGCAACGAGGGGCAGATTAAGACCGCGCGCTTCTTCAACCGCTTTAACGCCTGCCTTATTTGCACGTGCTTTTGTTTCCTCGATGCTATCCCGTATCAGTGCATCAATAAGATGACGATGCGCCCGTTTAAAAACGATTTGCTGTTTATCAACTCCGGGACGGAATCCTAGCCGTTGTGACCGTGTATATTCATCGTTTGCCTTACGCCATGCCGTGTCCCAGATGTTGATATGCAATGCACTTAAGTCATCCGCTTGAAGGATGCCGGCTACCAGAGCATCTTCAATATCGTGTGTGGCATAAGCAATGACATCTGCCAGATTGCATAATTGCGCTTCAAGCGATGGCTGAGCATATATGCCGTACTGTTCAGCGGACGGCACATCGTAGAATGTTTGGTGACGCGCTAGTCCTTCACGCGTAACCCAGGTTAAATTTAGCCCGAAATGCTCGCAGTACTGCAATTCAAGCTCTTCGATTACCTGAAGGGAATGGGCATTCGAGTTCCATTCCAGATTGTATTGCTTTAACATCTCCTGTAGCTCGTGCTCACCCGCATGACCAAATGCGGTATGTCCGAGGTCATGAGCCAGGCAGATGGCTTCGACAAGCGGTTCATTAAGTTTTAGAATCCGCGCTATGCCGCGACCGATCTGAGAGACTTCAAGAGTATGAGTTAGACGTGTGCGGAAGAAATCGCCCTCGTGGACAACGAAGACCTGGGTTTTATACTGCAGCTTGCGAAATGAATCGCTGTGCATTATACGATCCCGATCGCGTGAATAGCTGCCCCGCTGATCGTTACCTGTTTCTTTGTAGTGCCTGTCACGCCAGGGACTGGCATCCGGTGTAGCAAGTCGGGATAAATTGGCTGTTGCGGTTCTTTTTTTCATAATCATTCCAGTCGCCGTCTGATAAGAACACGGCGGTATTACTTTACGGTGAAGCATACCAACTGTCAAGCATACTATGCTACTTGCAGCACACTACAAACGTTAGATGACTGAACCTGGGGGGTGTTAGTGATGACTACTACAATTAAAAAATATTCACATGATCCGGCTGCAGATGCTATCTATATAACACTATCTGATAGTAAGGCAGTGCGTACAAAAAGTTTAGATGATACACGACTAATCGATTATGGCGCTGATGGTAATCCGGTTGGAATAGAATATATATAGCGAAAAGGGAATCATGCTAAACTTAGAAGCGTGTTAATGCATGCTTTGAATATAATCGATACTACAGCTGAATTGGAGATCTAATTGATCCTTGAGATACTCATATTGGTAGTAGGTATTGCTCTCATATTTAAGGGCAGCGACCTCTTTGTCGACGCCAGTATCGCCATCGGCAGGATTGCCCATTTACCTCGGGTAGTTGTTGGTGGTACTATCGTTAGCCTTGCTACAACTACTCCGGAGTTGACCGTAGCAATAATAGCCGGTATCAATAAAGTGCCAGAGTTAGCTCTTGGCAATGCGCTAGGATCAGTGGCAGCCAATATCGGCCTTATATTAGCGTTGGCGGCAGTCATCAGTCCATTTAAACTCGCTTCCGGCGAATTCCGCTGGCGTTCTGCACTCATGCTTGGGCTTGTAATTGTTCTCATATTAATGACTCTCGACTTGAGATTGCCCCAGTGGCGTGGCCTGATATTGGTGGGCATAGGGATGATCTACCTTTTCATCGATTACCGCCAGGGTCGAAATCTGAATACGAAACATGCGGAAGTTAGCGCTGAAACAGCAAATATCAGACTTAAATCCAGGCGCGTTATTATGTCCTTTTTCCTTATTGGCGCAGCCATGGTAACAGGAGGCAGTCAGCTGCTTGTAAACTCAGGTACCGCGATTGCTGAGGCAATTGGTGTTCCCCCTGTTTTTATTGGTTTGACCATGGTAGCCATTGGAACATCACTACCGGAGTTAGCCACAACAGTTACCGCGGTACGAAAGAGGGTATTTGATCTTTCTGTAGGTAATTTAATTGGCGCCAACATATTAAATTTAACTATCATCATTGGAACTACAGCTTGCATTTCCCCTTTGACGCTGAACACGATAACTCAGATATATACAATACCTGTGATACTCGTGATTCTAAGCGTGTTCTTTCTAATAGTTAGCATTAAAAGTCGCTTAACTCGACGGGATGGCATCCTGCTCATAATGCTCTATCTCATTTTCATATCGGCAACAATTGTATTCAATCTTGAAGATATCAGTATATAAGAAACTGAAAATGGACCATACTATCTTTAATACGGTATGACGGCATTGTATAACAAAAGAAACTTCGGTTAAAAGATTTTGATGCTTGCATCAAAATAAATTCACAGTTTGCGGTAGTAGCATTATTAATTACATCTCAGTCGTATAATGATAATATGCTCAATCATTGCGTTGCCTGCCACCTGTACCAGTGAGTTACTAGCGGCTGAGCTCCTTAACTATCTCCCCATCTGATGAGACGACCTGAAGAACCAGAGGCATTTCACCTACGATAGCATGGGTCGAACAGGAGAAGCAGGGATCATAGCAGCGAATTGCCATTTCAACCCTGTTGAGGATGCCCTCGGTGATATGGTTATTCTTAATATATTGCTTGGCTACCATATTTACAGACTTGTTTATCGCCAGATTATTGTTGCCCGTAGCAACAATGAGATTAACTTTGACCATCTTGCCGCTGTTATCAACCCAGTAATGATGGATAAGTGCCCCTCTGGGTGCTTCGATAACACCGACACCCTGCTCATTATACGTATTCGACGTTGTCAGAATATCGGTCGAGCAGATATCCTTCTCATTCAAAAGCTGTTGTATCCTTTCGATTGAGTACATCAACTCGATGAGACGGGCATAATGGTAGTACATTGTGCCTTCGACAATACCATTTTTGCCCAGCTTCTTAAATTTCTTCAGCTCATCATTTGCCAGCGGCGTAGTTATGCCCTGGCAAGCGTTGAGCCTCCCCAGCGGTCCCGTCCTGTACATACCCTTGGGATAACCCTGTTTTTTATAGACGGGGAACTTAAGGTATGACCAGTCCTCGACATGCTCGGCGATAATATCCAGATATTTCGCGGGATCGTATTGATCCTCCAGAACCTTCCCGTTGGCATCGATCATCCGGAATTTTCCGTCATAAAGCTGCAGATTATTGTTTTCGTCCACCAGGCTGAGGTAGCTGCTGGGGAACGTGGCGAAGCTCTCCATGATATCGCTGTGCTCATAATGGTAGTTTTTAATGATATATAACCCCATGTTCACATCAGCAATAAGCGAATCGATCGGCTTTAACAATTCATCCCGATCAGCAATGGATAAAGCCGTATTCATACCGCCCGCGATGGCGCCGGTAGGATGAACTTTTTTACCGCCCAGCTTTTGAATAATCGTCTGTCCGTAGCTGCGCATCTTTACCGCTTTAACGGCGAGATCCGGTTTCGCAGCGATTAATCCGATGACATTCCGTTTTGCCGGATCGGCATCCGGACCAAATATCAGATCGGGGCTAGCCAGATGAAAGAAATGGAGCGTGTGTGATTGAAAAATCTGTCCCATGTGCATCAACTCGCGCAGGAGCTTGGCCGCCGGGGTTATCGTAACACCCATAACAACATCACATGCTTTTGCCGATGCAAGCTGGTGGCTGACCGGGCAGATGCCGCAGATACGGGGGGTGATTTCAGGCATCTCCCAGAACATACGGCCCTCGCAGAATTTTTCAAAGCCGCGGAACTGGGTGATATTGACTTGAGTATCAGCTACATTGCCGTTATCATCCAGAAAGATGGTTACTTTCCCATGTCCTTCAACCCGACTCACCGGATTTATTTCAATAGTTTTCTTCGTCGTTGTGGTCATTGTCATCTCCTCATTAGTCAAAGCGCATCATGTCAGACGGGATTACAGGTATCCTGCCCGCCAGAAGCTCCGTCAATGCATACAGGATCGTTTTTGCATCAGGAGGACATCCCGGTACGTAGCAATCCACTTTCACAATTTCATTCAGCGGCTTCACTTTGTCCAGAAGCTCCGGTACGCCGGGAGGCTTGGGTATCTTGCCTCCGACGGTGCTTTCGGTTTCTATATAGGCCCTTTTTAAAACATCCTCTTTATCGAACGTGCTGCGCATCGCACAAACTCCGCCGAAACAGGCGCATTCGCCCAGCGCCATGAGAATCTTGCAGTGAGCCCGCAATTCCTTTAATGTCTCTTCCGCCTCAGTGCTGCCTACGGAGCCTTCCACAATGCCGACATCAACCTGTGTAAATTCTTTTATATCGGTTATCGGACTTCTGGTAAACTCCACGTGATTGGCCAGGTCAACGATCGCCTCATCGATATCGAGCAAGGACATGTGGCATCCCGCGCATGATTCCAACCAGACTGTTGCTACTTTAACTTTTGCCATTTGCTAACTCCTTTACCATTACCTGGCTTTAAAACGTTGTGAGATTTCCCTGATCGTTTCATGGTCCTGTTTGGTACCATCCGGAGGATTGACAAGGCGGGAGACCGACACAGACTTCCCGTCGAGAGTGGTATATGTACCTTCTCTTTCAATTGCAATCGGAGACGGCAAAACAACGTCTGCTCTCTCTGTTATCGGAGATAGATAACTGGCCTGTATCGCTAAAAATTCCGTCTTCTTGAAAGCATCCAGTACCTTTGGATCCGCCATGCCGTCATCCGCGAAGACAATATAGGCCGCTTTCACTTTACTCATGTCTGCGCGCTGCATACCGCAGAGGCCGACCGTTTCCCAGGCTCCCCGACTATTTCCCTGCGGTTTAAGAGAGATGATTTTCAAAGAGCCTTTATCGGACTTGCCAACAACTGCTGCGAGATTCAGCAAGGCAGCGATCACGTCCGGGTTCTGCAATTTAATTATGCCTTCACCATAGATTATGACACAATTCTTCGAACCGGCAATTATTTTGGCCGCGTCAACCAGCGTCTCAGCATCCAGTCCGGCGTCTTTGCCCGACTTACCGGCATCAACCTTCTTCAGTGAATCCGTCAACGCTTTTATAGCGGCTTCCTCTTTGCCCTGTTTCGGTTTCAACCAAACCGCGGAACGGGAAGCGAATGAATTCTTCTGAGCATCGAGGACAATAATATTCGCTTTATTCTTTTTATAGGCATTGAGCACGGCAGCCCCGATTACCGGATGAGTGGTGAGAGGATCAGCTCCGGCGACCAGTACACAATCAGCCTTAAATATCTCCTCTGGAGATATTTCAATATCAAGCTTTCCGTCATTGCGGAATTTGGTGATGCCCTGATGGATAACACGGAAACTATCGCCATCGAGAGTATCGACAAGGGTGGTACCTATTGTCTCGATCATTAATCCTTTGAACGCTTTTAAAGACTCGTTGGATATCTGGCTTGTTGTCAATCCCGCGACGCTGTCATTGCCATGCTTTGCTCTAATCTCACCGAATTTGGCTGCCACTGCGTCTAAAGCATGGTCGAGCGTACATGCTTCAAACTTACCGTCTTTTTTCATAAGCGGTTTCGTAATTCTATTCTTCTTATCGTATATCTGCTCGAAACGACCTTTGTAACATAGCAGTCCCCGAGAGGAGGCTAAATCGGGGCTATCAATCCTCACTACCTTGTTATCTTTGACCAGCGCATTGATGCTGCAACCGATACCGCATATCGTGCAGGCGCTGTCAACACCAGTGAATTCTTCCGGCTTTCCCCGATATGTGCCCGATTTTGCGGAGATCGCACCGGTTGGGCAGACCTGAAAACATGCGCCACATGAAATACATGATGATTGTCCGAGCGATTGATTGAGATCAGCGCAGACCATATCTTTCCAGCCGCGATTTCCGAAATCAAGAGTATGGGCACAGGCGATTTCATCGCAGGCTCTGATACATCTGCCGCAGAGAATACATCGATTATGGTCGATAACCAGATGTTGATGAAGTGAATCTACCTCAAGCGCCGGCCACGAAAGATCGTACCGGACGTTGTCCATCTGATATTTATAGGCGAGGCTTTGCAATTCGCAATCGCCACTCGCCACACAGTAGGGACACAGATGGTTGCGCTCCGCGAACATAAGCTCGAGTATCTGCCGTCGATTTGTCTCCAGCTTTTCAGTATGCGTTCGTATAACGAGTCCATCCCGCGCAGGATATGTACAGGATGGAACGGGTCGACGTTCTTTCTCTATCTCGACAAGGCACAAACGGCAGGCACCAATATCGGTCAACCCTTTAAAATGACAGAGCGTCGGTACTTCGATACCATTATTCCTGCATACATCAAGGACGGTATCGCCTTCCTGCCCTGTAACCTGTTTATCATTAATAGTTAATGTTATCTTGCTCATCGTTACTCTCCTGCATCAAGATCGCAGCGTAAGCATCGTTTTGCTTCCTGCATTGCTTCTTCAATCGTCAAAGGCAACTCCGTCTCTGCAAAATTACCTTTTACATTCGTTATTGCCAGTGTCTTCACCTTTACTCGCGGTCTGGGCTTCCACCGTTCCTCATCACTGGTGGACGGTTTTACGTTCGACACAGTCTTCCCTGTACCCATCACCACACGTGATGAATCACCTTTCAGATATTTATCGATGGCCATAGCACCGCGCTTACCTGCTGCAATAGCATGGATGACCATATCCGGACCGGTGATAAAATCGCCGCCAGCGAAAATGCCGGGGACATTTGTTGCAAGCGTGTTCTCATCAACTTGCAGCATATCGTACCATTTTGTTCGTGCCAAACGACTATCCGTCGGCAGGAAGGAGAGATCGACCGATTGTCCGACTGCGGCGATAATCGAGTCGGCGTCTACGAAGAACTCGGAGCCGGGCATCGGAACCGGGCGCCTTCGTCCGACCGCATCCATTTCTCCCAGCTGCATACGATTACATTGGATACCCTTTACCTTTCCACCTTCGGAATCGATACGAACAGGGCCGACCAGGAAGTTCATATTGATTCCTTCTGCCACTGCCTCATCGTATTCTATCTCACTTACCGGCATCTCTTCATGAGAACGCCTGTAGAGGATATCTACTTTCTGCGCTCCGAGCCTCAATGCGGTACGGGCGGCATCAAGCGCCACATTGCCGCCGCCGATAACGGCGACTGTGCTTCCTACCTCGATATCCTTGCCCTCTTTAACGTCCTCAAGGAATTGAAGGCCGGAATATAATCCTTTAATATCATCCGATTCGCCGGGTATACCCAGTTTCTGGCTTTTTTGAGCACCGCAGCCGACAAAGACAGCCTTGAATTCGTCATTTAATAGCGTCCGTATGCGGAACTTGGCATCGATCGGCGTGTTATATTTGATCTCGACTCCACGCTTCAGGATATAGTCGACATCCTGGTTGACCGACTCTTGAGGTAGGCGAAACTGCGGTAGCGCCATGGAAAGCATTCCTCCAGCCTTTGGTCCCGCCTCGAAGACGGTGACGGGATAACCCATTTGAGCGAGGAAATAGGCGCACGCTAGACCGGCAGGACCCGCCCCAACGACTGCAATCTTTTCGTTTTGGGTCTTGGGGAAAGCCTTCGGCTTGGGCAGTTTGACCGCATTCTCGGCGCACCAATCGGCAGCTGTTCGTTTGAGCGTTCTGATGGCAATCGACTCATCGATATCACGCCGGCGGCATTTCGCCTCGCATGGATGATGGCAAATATAGCCGCAGACTGCAGCAAACGGGTTTTTCTCACGAATAGTATCGAGCGCCCTCTTAAAATCATTATCTGCAATGTAAGCAAGATACTCAGGCACGTTTATGCCCACAGGGCATGTATGCTGGCACGGCGCACTGAACAGAGCCTGACAGACACTGGCCGGACATTTTTTATCCAGAATATGAGCCTCGTATTCCTTTCTAAAATAGCGTAATGTTGTCAGCACGGGATTCGGTGCAGTCTGCCCTAAACCACAAATTGATGCTGATGCAATCGTCTCAGCAAGATTTGTCAACGTATCAATATCCTGCATCGTTCCTTTGCCCGAAGTAATCTTGGTTAATATCTGCAGCATCTGCGGGATGCCTGCTCTGCAGGGAGTGCATTTGCCACAGGATTCGTCCTTACTGAATTGCAGGAAATATTTTGCCAATTCGACCATACAGGTATCATCATCCATAACCACCACACCACCGGAACCCATAATAGCGCCCAGTGCTGTGACAGCATCGTAATCAACAGGAGTATTGAGATGCTGCGCAGGAATAACACCTCCGGAAGGCCCACCGAGCTGAACTCCTTTGAATTTCTTCCCATCGGGGATACCTCCACCGATACTAAAGATAATATCTGCAAGAGTCGTCCCCAGCGGTACTTCGATCAATCCGGAATTATTTACTTTCCCGACCAGACATAACGTCTTTGTCCCTTTACTTCTCTCGCTGCCCACATTGCTGAACCAATCAGCACCATCCCAGATAATTCGGGGCACATTAGACCATGTTTCCACATTATTGAGCGTCGTCGGTTTATCAAACAAACCCTTGTTCGCAGGAAATGGCGGGCGCTGCCGCGGATTTCCTCTCTTTCCCTCAATCGAAATAAGAAGGGCAGTCTCCTCACCGCAGACAAATGCTCCGGCACCCGGAAAAATATCCAGATCAAATTCAAAATCGGTACCAAGAATATTCTTCCCCAGCAAACCGTATTCACGTGCTTTCTTGATAGCGTGATTCAGCGTTTCGATTGCCAGAGGATACTCGGCACGCACATATGCATAACCTTGCCTCACATTGCCAATTGCATAAGCGCCGATGGCCATGCCTTCAATGAGCGCATGGGGGTTGCCTTCAAGCGCAGAGCGGTTCATATAGGCACCCGGATCACCTTCATCACCATTACACACGACATACTTTTCGTCACCGACGGCATTACGCACCATACCCCATTTCGTTGCTGAAGGAAACCCTGCGCCACCTCTACCTCTCAAACCGGATTTTGCGACTTCTGCAATAATATCTTCCGGCTTCATGGATAAGACCTTACCCAGAGCCTGGTAGCCATCCCTTGCGATATACTCATCTATATTCATCGGATCAAGATCCTGATTATGCATGATCCGTATCTCCTGCAATTTGAACAGCGGGCTTTCCAGATCAAGCGTCCAGTCTTTAAGCAGCTCTCCTCCAATGAAATGTTTCTTGACGATTTGAGAGACTTTATCCTCTGTAAGATCACAATAAATGACTTTATCGGAACCCGGGCAAATGACCGTTGCCACCGGCTCCCGTCCGCACTGACCAATACAGGCAGCTTTCGAAATGATTACTTTATCTTCCAGCTTTTGGCTCTTTATTTCACGCTGGAATGCTTCCAGTATCTTGCTGGCTCCCGAGGATATACCACAGGTACCCAGATGCACCTTCACCTGGATCAGCTTTTCACGCTTTGCCAGATTGTTTTTGCTTTGATCGCGTAAGTTCTTTAATTCTGTTACAGAGGCTAATGGCTTCATTTTTCTCTCCTATTTATAGAGACTCAGGATATCTTTCAACTGACTGGCTTTTACCTTGCGGTGGACATCGGTGCCGATTGCTATGACAGGCGACAGGCCGCAGCAGCCGAGGCATCGTACCATCTCAAGAGAAAATTTGCCGTCAGCGGTAATACCGCCTGATTCCAGATTGTAATCTTTTTTCAGCGTCTTCATGATCTTCTCTCCACCCTTCACATAGCAACTGGTGCCCATACATACTTGAATAACGTGTTTTCCTTTGGGCAATAAAGAGAAGAAGCTGTAGAAGCTAACTACACCGTAGATCTCGCTTAAAGGAATCTTGGTATAACCCGATACTGTCTGCAACACTGAAGGGGGCAAATAACCGGATATTCCCTGCACCTGCTGCAACACGCGAATAGCAGCGCCGGCCTTACCGCGATTATCTTCGACTATCTTCTCAATCTTCTGCCTGATATCAGCAGGGACAGCCTTGTTAATCTCTGCTCGAATATAATCTGTACTAACCTGTGACATACGCACCTCCAAGAGATAAAATAAAGAAGGAAAAGCATGCATCCATGCCCTTCCCTCCACTAATCACCATATGCAGAGCTTCTATAAATGTATATTCATATACTCTAGTCTATCAGTATATCATAAGAAAACACAAAAATGGAATGCCAAAAAGGAAGTAACTGTAAACTTTTTGGCACTGGTTCCTACACAGCTATCAATGTGACCGTATGTTTAATGCCTCCGACGCTATGAATAGTATTCACGACTATGTTCGCTATTTCATTTGTATCCGAGCCCGACAGCGTTGCAATGATATCATAAGGTCCCGTAATCGCATCCACTTCTTCTATCCCTTTCCTGTCACGAAGCGTCCTTAGCACATTCCCTACCTGTCCCATTTCTGTGAGGATGAGCACGAAAGCTTTCCGACTTGCCATGATACACCTCCTCTACCACAATCACTCTTCTCGTATAGTAAATCTCCGAAACCGTTTTTGCAATAGCATGCCTCAAAAAGACGCTTCCAATCTCTTAAAATGGAACAGTCCCAATAGTTCGACAACCTCTAATCTTAATTCCGGTTATCGTTCAGCCAGGCCTGATATCGAATAAGCCTGTCGGATGAACGAGCAGCGCTGAGCGTCGATGAATAAACGGCTAAACCTTCCCTGCAGAGTTTATCATTCAGTTTCTCAGCCACCAGATTTCCTCTCTTGGATGCGTGGAACTGTAATGCCACTGTTATAGGTAAATGTATCTGTTTTTTGATGATGGGCAGAGCGGAAACGAACGAAGACAATCCTTTTGCTATATCCATAAACGTCCAATAATCAAAAGCTATATGGAATAAAAGAAGATCAACCTCACCGCTCCGGGCAATAATATTCGCAACACTGGCAATAATGGTTGCAGGCAAATCGTGAGGAGGTAAATCAATTGGATTCCTGAAAATATGCCCTGCTTCTGAACCCAAGGTCTTATTGAGCATCTGCCTTATAGCAGGTGATAATAAAGGAATTGTTAAATCGGAATGAGCACAATCATCGGTTGCTCGAACACTGGCACCTCCACCAAAGCCAAGGATGGCTGTTCTCCGCCCCAATGGTGCCGGTTCACGCAGATAGAGCATAGCGAAATCAACTATCTCATCCATGCTGTCCACCTGGATTGCTCCCGATTGACGCAGCATATCTTTCCAGATTAGCGAAGATCCTGCAATAGCACTTGTGTGAGAAGCGGCAGCCCTCGTACCTGATTCTGTCGTCCCGCCTTTGAAAACGACAACCGGTTTCAACTTCGATGCTTCTCTAAGCGTCCGGGCAAGACGTGCGCCGTCTTTGGTGCCTTCAATGTAAGCACCGATAATTTTTGTCTCGGGATCATGGGACAGATATTCGATCAAATCGCTTTCATTAATATCGGCAGCATTACCATAACTGATCACTTTATTTAAATAAAGACCTTTCGCATTTGCAGCTCTGATGAAATATATGCTATGCCC
Source organism: Dehalococcoidia bacterium UBA5629 (assembly GCA_002421445.1). Taxonomy (GTDB): domain Bacteria; phylum Chloroflexota; class Dehalococcoidia; order GIF9; family UBA5629; genus UBA5629. The sequence continues at coordinate 16,069 of DIKB01000154.1, forward strand.
ACCGCTCTGGGAGACAAGGGAAACCGTCCCGATTATGGAAGGAAAGGCGGGTTGCACAGGGGAGTTCATCGAGAAGGTGAGACCACTACCGGGACAATAAATGCCCATGCAATTCGGGCCAAGAAGTCGAACGGAATACTGACGGGCAAGGTCTGTGATCTCAGCCTGAAGTGTGTTTCCTTGCTTATCCTCTATCTCGCTAAAGCCGGAGGTAAACAGGTGGAGAAGTTTTACATTCTTCACTCCGCAATCTCTTACAAGCTGCGGGGTAAAACGAGCAGGTATGGCAGAGATAACATAGTCAACGGGTACTGGAATTGCTTTAAGATCCGGATATACTTTGAGGTTAAAAAGCTCTCCACCATCAGGATGAACGGGGTAGAGCTTTCCTTTAAATCCGCACTCGATGATGCCCTGCAAATAATCACGTCCAGAATTTTGGCGTTTCAAATCAGCGGATGCGCCGATAACAGCAACAGAGCGTGGGCCAAAGATATATTTCCAGAGCGGATCGTTTGCCTTCATGATTACCTGCCGTGTCTGTATTTAAGTACCAGATTAGAATGAATATTGGTCTAAGTGGCAATTTGTGATTATATACGCTAAATAATCACTTATTCAAATCTGAACTGTAATAGTAGTACGAAATGACTATTGACATGTACCCTCCCAGACAACAACCCTCCCAGACAATAAAGTAGTCGCATTGGAGAATCATATGATTTTCAAAAAATCAATTGTTGTGATGATCATCATATGCATTAGCATATTATCGCTTTCTTCACAATGCCGCGGAGACGAACAGACTGCAAAAAATCCAGCAGCTTCAGCTATGCCTCCTGCCACACAACCTATGAAGGTTAATAGTTCTGTTAACCAGACCGAGAATGAATCTAGACGGTCGCCAACTTCAGAATTCACTGATAGCGGATACACCAATTATGGTAATTGGCATGCCAGTACCTCCGTCGCACCAGCTATATGGCAACCGGGGATGACCATAAGTGTGATGTCTATTTTCAAGATGACTGATAGTCATCTTTTAGGACTTGCTGCTGCCAATAACATAAAAATGGTTTCAATAAATCCTTAGCACAAGAGGCTTTCTAACGTCTTGAACAGCCGCAGGAAAATGGAGCAGGGGATTCCGGAAAAGTTGTAAAATACCATGCGGGCGACCAGTCAGAAATGACACCGTTACGGGATTGCCCTCTGACTCTCCAGAAGTACGGTGATTTCCAGGTTAACGTATCGGAAGCGACGTCATAGTATGGAGAAGTGAGATTTGTCTCGTTGACGATGAGGTTGGCAAAAGTATTATCGGCAGAGATCTGGATGCCATATCGTGCTATATCTTGCGATCCATGCCACTGCATCCTTGGTGTCAGTGTGGAGAGGATGGCGCTGGAGACCGGCTCTGACGGCGCCGGTGCCGTCAGAGGAGGAGGTAAAGTCATAGCAGAAGCTTCATTAGAATAAGCTGAATCTCCCGCTATACCATATGCCCGTATTCGGTAGGAATACGTAGTATCTGGAGAGAGATTGGTATCATTGTAGCTAGTTGCGTTTGAGCTTACAGTTGTCACGAGGAAGTAGGCTCCGGCTCCGGTTTTACGTTCGATTTTAAATTTGATTTCATTGTCTGATTTATCCTGCCATGTGAGACTGATCTGGCTCGGTGAGATAGCAGTTGCTGTCAGATTCTCGGGTCGATTGGGAGGCAGGCTTGAAGCAGTTCTGAAGTATGAGAGTGGTGACCATGCGGAGGAGATACCCGAGCTATTTTGAGCGCTCACTCTCCAGTAGTAGGCTGAGTTTCGATTCAGATTGGGAATATCGTGATATGGAGTTGAAATGCCTTTCTGATCGAGGACGAGTTTAGAAAAACGATAGTCGGCAGCTAGCTGGAGGCTGAATGTTGCATCATTATGAGATGCTTTCCATTGTATTCTCGGTGTCAATGTGGAAACGGTAGAGCCATTGGCCGGCGCTAGAGGGATGGGCGCAGAGGGGCTTGATTCGGAACTATAGCTGGATTTTGTGTCTGTACTAATATCGGACGCTTTCGCCTGGACCGTTTCTCTATGTACCATATTAAAGGCAGATGTTATTACCATAATGATAAGAAAACCAACTAGCTTTCGGTTCTTATCAGTCTTCTTCATCCTCGACTCAACAGGGATGCTATACATAATCTATATATTAGCTGATAACCATATATATCACAATACAGAAACAAAAGATGACCCATGAGATGCTCAATTGGATCACGAAGCATGGAGAGAGAATGGCAAATATCACTGTTTTATCAGTTTTATGGCTAGAAAGCCTACAATAATAAAGAGTATGCCTGTCACAGCAAACATAGGACGGAAACCTATCAGCGATGACAGGCTGCCTCCTGCCAGTGCGCCGATGCCCATGCCCAGTGAGGTGGCGCTCGCTGCTAAACCGTAGGCCATACCTTGCTGAGTGCGGGGCACTGCCAATCCGACAAGGGTATTTGAGGTTGTTTGCAGCCCTCCTATAAACAGGCCGGTTAATCCTACAAAAATAACGAATTGCGTTACAGTCCCAGCCAGGAGTGGAGCGCAATAGGATATTCCCCCCAGAAAGCAGGACGAGATCAGTATTTTTCTTAGAGGAATACGTTCACCTAGCCGGCCGATTGATACGGAGGAAACGACGGATAGCAATCCGATAATGCCCAGCGCTACGCCGGATTGAGTTGCCACCATTGCCTGTGGTGATAGCTCAGATATATGAAGAGGGATTATGAGTGAGGTCATCTGCAGACCGGCAAATATGGCGAAAGTTATTACCAGCAACATGAACAGTTTTTTTGAAGTTGCCAGATGCCACAGGCTGGACAAGGATGTTGCCTGCTCTCGTGTAGCTTTCTCGAATTTCTCGTTTACAACGAAAAGTATTATGAATCCACCAAGGAAGATGATGGCTGAAGTGATAAGAAAGGTCATGTGATAACCGAGGCTATCAGCCATCAGGCCTCCCAGAAACGGTCCCAGTGTTGTTCCGCTGAATACCGCTACCATAAGAAGCCCCATGGAGAACGGTAACTTGTTTTGAGGAGTCTGTGAAGCCACAAGAGCCGAGGCTGCAGCTATAGTACCAGCAAGAATTCCCTGGGCAATACGTAGAACAACAAGAGTGCCGATATTCGGGGCAAATGCCATGAGCACTACTGTCAAAGCCCCGCCGAATTGTGCCCTGAGCAGCATCGGTTTTCTGCCCCAGCGATCTGCTACAATCCCCCACAACGGGGCGCTGAGAAACATTGCCAGTCCGGCCCCTCCTGAAGCAATGCCAGTCCAGAATGCAGCTTCAGCATTGGTCGTTTGTCCAACTTCTTTAATGAACAGAGGCATAAAAGGTAAAACAGAGCTAAATCCCATTAGCACTGCAAATTCTGCAATGAATATAGCGTAGAGGTTTTTCTTCCAGATTTCGTGCATTATGCTCTTAACTATGAATGTATTTGGTAAATAATACAAATGTCAGGATAAAGCTCAGGATTGCAGATGTACCTGAACGGGGGCACGCTCAAACTCATCTGTGCTCATCAGTGTCCGAGGGCGAAAGCCGATGGGTATAGCCACGAACCGGTCCGGGATGATCTCGAGACGGGTATTGTAGAAGGTAGCCACTTCGTTGAAATAATCACGGGCTAACGCAATACGCTGTTCTGTGTCCGTCAACGCTTGCTGTAATCTTAAAAACGATTCACTGGCTTTCAACTCGGGGTACTGTTCTACTGTAGCACGCAACGATGGCGAAAAGCCTTTCACATTCGACACTCCTGGTTCAACAGCATTAACCGTTATTTGTCCGCGCAACGCCGTCAGGAGACTCTGCATATCCCGCTCGTAAGATCGATGTCCTTCCACGGCCTGTATCAGGTTGGGAATCAGGTCGCTCCGCCGCTTTAGCTGCACGTCTACCTGAGACCATGCCTGCTCAACCCGGTGATGGAGATTGACCAAGCTATTATATACGATCCAGAGCCAGCTGAGGCTCAGTATAATTAAAAATCCGACGATGATCACAGTATACGGCTGCCAGCGCGTTGCAGCGTCAAATCGTATAATAATGTCCTGTATCACCATTCCACCGACGGCCAGAATCAATCCTAGAATCAACCAGAACCAGAACCAGCGGCTATAGCTGATACTGATCTGTTTCTCTGTGCTGGTCGAAATCATGAAAATCGGTGCGTTTTTATCGTATGCGATCTCAGCAGCTACGATATCCTGACGCTCCCTTGCCTGTCCCAGTACGTAAAGCATAGCATCCAGGGGAATAGCGGTTTCCTGAAAGCGGCGGCGGTGATTGGAATTGGCTATCTCGGATGCCGTGCCTTTCCCGAAGTACAGTGGGTTATCGCGCGAGCAGGTTTCATCAAATGTCGCGATGCCGTGAATCGAGGCTTTATCCGGCAGAATGCGGATGATACCGGTATCATCCTGGAGGTAGAAGGGGATGGATTGGTTATCGCTGGCGACTGTTGTCCAGCCGCTTTCTACACGGGTACGGGTCTGCATACGTCCCTGTGGATCTCTATAGGTCTCAACGACGGTCCTTGACCAGTGCTCTTCAGTATGCCAGGTGTATTGTACGCACTGGCTTCCCGCGAGATAACTTGTCAGAGGGTTTTCGCTTTTCGTTGTCCCCTTCAATTCCGTTAAGCCGATGAATACCCCTTGCATCTTCGATGTCGGCAGGTCATCAATGAGACGTTTACGCCGGAAATAGACAAATGCGCCGATCAGGCAGCCAATTGCAAATAAGCTGCCCAGGAGAACCGGTAGCACAGATAAAATACCTGATTGCATGTTCGTGAAATGATACTTCCGGTTGGAGAACTGTGTCAAAAAACGGTTATGGTACTTAATTGTGCATAGAAAATTTTGATTCAGGACAAAAACTTAACAGGTACTTAATATTTTCCTGCTATGATGATAGTATCAGGCTACAAATAGGAGGTAATTGACCAATGTGGAAAAGCAAAAAGAACATCGTTCTGGCAGCGATACTGGCGATAGTGGTGTTGTTAGGAGCTACAGCCGGGGTTGTGGTTGCTCAGAACGGAAATAGTGGCAAGGCTGATCCGTCTAAAGCCCTGTTTGCCAGAGTTGCACAAATTCTGGGCATCGATCAGCAGAAGCTTGCAGATGCCTTTAAGCAGGCGAGAGATGAGTTTATAGCGAAGAATCCACGACCCCAGCGCCCGGAAATTCAGAATCAAGATGAATGGCTGACAAAGCTGGTTAAGGATGGCAAATTAACCCAGGCGCAAGCTGATCAGCTCAAGGCATGGTGGGCAGCGAAGCCGGCAAATTTGAAGGAGAATGCGCAGCAATTCAAGGACTGGTTGAAGGCAAGGCCTGCTGTCCCATTACCAAAGCCGGAATGGCGCGGATTCCACACCGGCAAGGATGCTCCAGCACCGAAAGCAACCACCTAAAGAAGATTTGATTGGATCGATTAAATAAGGAGAGGGTGATTAAACCCTCTCCTTATTTTTTCTTATACTTGCGATATAGTTCACTAAAGCCGACATTGAGCAAAACTGATAAAACGATTGGTATAGCCAGCACCCATAAGTTCTTGTACACGTTAATCCCAAAATACTGACATGCCCCGAATACGAGGAATGTTATGAGCACCCCCAGCAGTCCGCAACCTACTGCCAGGTAAACATATACCAGCAGAAAATTATCCCGTTCCCCCATTCGACTTCCTCCCCTGAAATAGCCCTAACGGAATATGATATCCCCCAGGAACGTATTCTTGATTGTAATTACACCCTCAGGACATAATTCCTGGCAGCAATAGCAGCGGATACATTTATTAGAACCCAAATCCCTTTTTGAATGCCACTAGCCGGCAAACTCGGCGTCGATATTTTTCAGTTTCTTCTCGAACTCAAGCTTTTTATTTTCTGCCTCGATGAACAATCTCTCGTATTCCTCTGTGAGGAGATCGATAGTCTTTTTTAACTCCCGATGTTTTTTGGTAGCTTCTGCAATCTCTGATGTATCCCTGTAAAATTCAGGCGTGGCGAAGTGATTTTCCAGATTTCTAAACTGTGGCTCAAGGTCAGAGAGTTCATCTTCGATCCGGGTTATTCGTATTTTTAGAGGTGAACTCTCTCTGTAGTAGCTGTTTCGCAGATTGGCTTCGACCGTTTTACGTTGACGTGCTACCTCCCGTGAGGAATTCTCTTTTGCAGGCTGCTTATTTTGAGTGTTCTGTTCGGATTGGTTCATTGTAAGAGCAGTTTCTTTCCAGGTAAGGTATTCGTCATAGTTCCCCTGAAATATTGTGGGAACGCCATCTTTTATCTCAATGATTTTGTTGGCAATCTGACGAATTAGTGTGCGGTCGTGAGTTATAAAACAGAGAGTGCCATGGTAAGCTTCGAGGGCGTCGTTCAATATTTCGCGAGAATTAATATCGAGGTGGTTGGTTGGCTCATCCATGAGTAAATAATTAGCTGGCTGCACCAGCAGCTTGGCTATTGCCAGACGGCTCTTCTCTCCGCCTGAGAGCACGGAGACCTTTTTGTAGACGTCATCTCCGATGAAAAGGAATGCTCCCAGCAATCCCCTCAATTTTTGTTCAGGGTCATCCGGAGAGACACCTCTCAGCTCTTGCAGGACGGAATTCTCCGGATCAAGCAATTCAAGCTGATATTGGGCATAATAGGCCGTAGAGATATTGTAACCCAGCTTGCGGCCCCCCGATTCAAAAGGGAGAACCCCCGCCAGAATCTTCAGCAAGGTTGTCTTGCCGGCGCCGTTAGGGCCAACCAGCGCCGCTCGATCGCCCCGTCTCAGCATAAGATTAAGATCACGGTAAACGGTATTGCCATTGTAGGCTTTACGAATATGACTGAGCGTGATAACCTCATCGCCGCCTTGCGCCGGCTCAGGGAAAGTGAAGTGGATTTTTTTGGTAGCTCGCGGCAGCACCACCCGCTCTATTTTTTCAATTTGCTTTAATCTGCTCTGAACTTGAGATGCTTTGGTGCTTTTGGCGCGGAACTTCTCGATGAAACGCATTTCCTTTTTGATCTTGATTTCCTGTGTCTTGGCTGTGGCCTCTTTGATTTCAATGTCTTTTTGGCGTGCAAGCATATAATCATCGTAGTTACCGTGATAAAAAATGACTTCATCCTTCTCGATAGAGATTATTTTAGCGGCGACGCGGTTTAAAAAAGCACGGTCGTGGGAAGTGACCAGAACTGCACCCTGATATGACTTCAAGTATTCCTCGAACCAGATACATGATTCCAGATCAAGATGGTTTGTCGGTTCATCGAGTAGCAGCAAATCTGGATTAAGCATGAGCAGTCTGGCCAGTGCCGCACGCATGAGCCATCCACCGCTGAATTCACTTAAAGGACGTGTGAAGTCCAGTTTTGTAAAACCGAGGCCGGACAGGATAATCTCGGCATCATGTTCTATAGTATATCCTCCTGCCGCTTCGAATTTATGCTGGAGGTCACCCAGTTCCTGTAGAAGCTCCGAGGAGTCCTCACCGGTGTTATCTTCCGCGAGCGCATCCTGTACTATCCGAATCCTGTGAGCCAGTCCCGCTGTGCTCGCTGCGGATCGGATAATGTTATCAATCAGCTTTTCCTGTGAGAAAGGTGAAATTTCCTGTTTCGCATATCCGATAGTGACATCTTTTCTCATGGAGATATATCCCGAATCGGGAGTTACATTACCTGCAAGAATTTCGAATAGCGTGGTTTTACCGGAACCGTTCGGTCCGATAATCGCGATGCGGTCCCGTGCACCGATATTACAGGTAACGGCGCTGAAGAGTTCCTGCTCGCCATAAGCTTTGGATATATTTACTATGCTTAGCATCGATTAGTCAATTCAATTAATGATTTAGTGTCAAAATTATATCAGCTTGTCATACTCGGACCTGGCCTGAGAGCATTCCTGAACCAACTCTTTATAAGATAATTCCTCTCCGGTTAGCCGTAGAATGCGTTTCTGTTTGTCTTCAATTACGCTGACATAGAGCGGCTGTTTCCTGCCGATGAACAAGGCTCCATGTTTATTTGAATGCCAGTTGATCATCGTCTCAACGATGATGGCTATTTTTATACCATCAGTTCTGATGATTGGTTCTATACTTATCTGTTTCTTTTCCATCGTGTTTGTACCAACTGAGCCGTCAATTTCAATACAGGAGCGGAGAAAGCAAATCGTACTATCGCAGCAATCATTGTGATCGGAGTTATTTGCACTTTACCTGATGCTACTCCATCGATCAGAAACTCATCCGTGAAGCATGGTCGTATTGAGATCGTATGCGGAAATGGTGGGTGCACGAATAATGTGGTCCATATAGAGGCGGCAGCAAGGAGCCATGTATCTGCCGGATCATCAAGCCCTATTCTGAGATCGATAACAAGTCGTCGTATTTTAGTATGAGAGAGAAGCCTCTTCAGGAGGACGAATACCTTATGACTGAGGCTCTTATCAAGCATTGCTGATAGAGGAATCCTGGAGATGCTTCGTTTCTTATCCTCTATTTGTTTTTCAAGGGCTGTTTCCTTTTGGAGGCTGATATCCTTATTGATCAGACCGAACAACCATGTGATCCGGAATGAGCAAACTATCGAATCGATTGCTACCGCTTTGAGACTGACACAGAGCGGAATGCAGAGCAATAGAATGAGCAGTAACAGCAGGCAGACGAGGACAATGATAGCCCACACCACAGCCTATCCTTCCTTGTTTTTCTCCTTTTCTGCCCACTTGTTCATGAACTTTTCCATGAGATCAGGCATCTTTTCGGTGAATTTATCAAGTGCTGATGCTACGCCTGTTTTTATAGGTTCGATGCGGACACCGTCTTTATCGACAACAATCATGGCGATCGGCTTTACTCCTGCAGCGCCGCCCGTGCCCTCCCCCATTCCTTCACCGCTTTTACTATCGGATTTATTGCTGCCGCCACATCCGGCACCGAAGCCAAAGCCCACGCTGAGCAGTGGGATAAGCGTTGTTCCTTCAATCGTTATCGGATCGCCAACCACTGTCTTGCTGCCGAGTACCTTTTCGATCTCTCCAAGTGTTGTTTTAACAAGTCGCTCAATATCTTCCATAAATGATTCCTCCCGGACCGATTGTCCGCCTGTACGATGTGAATTCATGTTCTGGCTAGATAGTAACACTCAGCATGTATACAGTCAATGCATGCACGCTGACAGGCCAAGATGCCGTAAGTCTGGGCAGTCTCTGTTTGATAAAAGGGGAACCTATATCTATAACCGGTGAGAGCGCCAGGTAAGTCGATCCATTTTATAGATACGCGTCCGATTGCTGATTCGATTTTCAATTCGATCCGCCGTTCAGCGGTATCAAAGTTTGCAGATGTATAGGCATTGCCATTCTGTAAAAAACGTTTCTGGTTGATATCGATGACGGTCATATCTGCGGAATTTAGTTGAATTCTGGCTGCAA
>DIKB01000070.1 GCA_002421445.1 Dehalococcoidia bacterium UBA5629
CTCATTCTTGGATTAGAAAAGACTGAAACGATTTATCATCTCACAGCAGGTGCTGGAGGAGGTTGTCCGTACTCTCAAAGAAAAACTCTCTGAGGTACTTCCTGTGTTCAAAAAGTTGCTTGTGAATGCTCCACCTGAAATAGTCAGAAATCCGTTATCTTCTGAGGTAGCAACCTGGGCCAAACTAATACATCCAGATGATGCTGCGATTCTTGCTGCAGCTACGGCTATAAAGCCTGATTATCTGGTTACCGGGGATAAGCATTTCTATGCAAATCCAGAGATTGCGGAAAAGTCTGGACTAAAAAATATTACGCCTGCGGAGTTTGTACGACTTTTAAAATGACATCCAAGTAGTAGTTTTGAGGCTAACGGAGATGACTCTCATTAAAGTCTTGCTCTTGCTGAATGTAGAGGATTCCTAATGGCAAATTTAAGATAATCCATTGCCCCCGCTGCCCTAAAGCGTCTACAATAATGCTGTCATGTCGATTCAGGTGTTAGCTCCACAGGTAGTCTCTAAAATTGCTGCCGGCGAAGTTATAGAGAGGCCTGCTTCAGTGGTGAAAGAACTGATCGAAAATGCACTCGATGCTCATGCCACGAGTGTTACTGTTGAGATTCAGAACGGCGGCGTCAATCGCATCGTGGTGACGGATAATGGTACCGGCATTCCATCGGGCGATGTTGGACTTGCCTTCGTCTGCCACGCTACCAGTAAAATCACCTCACTTGACGATCTGGAGAGGATTGCTACACTCGGATTCCGGGGGGAGGCACTTTCGAGTATTGCGGCGGTGGCGGATATCGAACTGCTTACACAGGCAGAAGACGAACCGGCAGGCAGCTATCTTGTCATCAAGGATGAAAAAGTTATCGGTAAAGAGAAACGTAGCCGTTCCCGCGGTACAACGATTACCATGAATCGCCTCTTCCGCACCGTGCCGGCACGGTTGAAATTTCTGAAGTCGCCTGCTACGGAGAGCAGCCACGTGACAACATTACTGATGCAGTATGCACTGGCGTTTCCCGACGTGCGTTTCAGTCTAAGCATCGATGGACGGAGGACTTTACAGACGCCCGGGAACGGATCCCTGCGCGATACCATTGCCGAAGTACATAACTCCGAGATTGCACGCCATTTGCGGGAAGTACAGTCTACGGAAGGGGATATCGCTATCTCCGGACTGGTAAGCCCCTCTCATCTCAGCCGCACAAACCGTAATTATATTAGCGTCTTCGTCAACCACCGCTGGATTCGCAGTGTCATGCTGGCGAGGGCGATCGAAGATGCATATCAGGGAATGCTCATGGTCGGGCGTCATCCTATCGCTGTTATCAATATAATCCTTCCCGCGGGCGATGTTGATGTCAACGTCCATCCGACGAAGAGCGATGTCAGGTTTCGTGATGGTGGCGGTGTTTTCTCGGCAGTGCAGAAAGCAATTCGGAAAGTCGTTGGCGATGCTCCGCTACCATCAGTCAGTCATACCACGATACCATCGCCTCACGTATTCTCCGAGCCTGTTGAAATCAGTACAACACCGTTATTCTCTCATCCGACGGCGGACCTCAAGGAGGCTGAGAGCGGCAGTTTGACCACCTTGCCCATTCTCAGGGTGGTGGGACAGCTTTCCAGTAGCTATATCCTGGCAGAGGGACCGGAGGGGCTCTATCTCATCGATCAGCATGCTGCGCACGAGCGTGTGCTGTTTGAAAAGATATTGAAGCAACGCACTGAACGAAATATCGATGTTCAGGGTCTTCTTGAACCGATGACCATCGAAATAAGCCACGAACAGGATAACGTGATGAAAGCGAATGGCGATTTCCTTAGCCAGTTCGGTTTCACCGTTGAGCCGTTTGGCGATCGCACATATCTGTTGCGGACGGTACCGGCACTATTGAGCAATACAAATCTGGTAGAAGCAGTCGGCATGTTTCTCGACGAGCTTGCCAATGAGAAATCGATGGCGAATCAGGGTGAACGTATTGCTATCTCTCTGGCCTGTCACAGTGCTGTTAGAGCCGGACAATCACTCAGCACCGAAGAGATGCGTGCTCTGGTGCGCAGCCTGGAGGAGTCATCTCAGCCTCGCACCTGCCCTCATGGACGCCCTACCATGATCCACCTTAGCTCCCATCGGCTCCAGCGAGAGTTCGGCAGGACGGGGTAACGATTCATCGGAGTTAACAAGACATAACATCGGCTGTTTCGACTCTGTTGCGTTTGTCTTTGTACATCTGCCGATTCGGGAGATGTACAAAGAGTACCTCGCTCGTTATAAAGCAGATAAAGCCAGGTATGCTTATTCTAACGAATGGAGTTGACGAGGCATAGCCTGTGCGATTACAGTATATGTTACAGTAACCATGGCTGAAAAACTTCTTTCCAAATCCAAATATATGGATGGGCGACAATGCCCAAAATACTTGTGGACGGCTATTCATGAGCCTGATAAGATGACTCAACCCGATGTCGGAACGCAACAACGATTCGATAGCGGATATGCCGTCGGCGATCTGGCAAAATCGCTCTTTCCGAATGGTATCAATATACCGACTAATATCGGCTTTATGGAAGGCATCAGACAGACGGGAGAATTGCTGACAAAACGTGTTCCGCTTTTTGAGGCAGCGATTTTGACAGATCGTTTCTATGCGCGGGTGGACATTCTAAAACCTGCAAATAACGATACGTGGGATATTATCGAAGTGAAAAGCGCAGCAAGTGTAAAATCAGAGCATATACAGGATGTTGCATTTCAGCGATTCTGCCTTCAGCGGGCGGGACTGGCAGTGAACAGATGCTTTCTTATGTGTGTGAATACCCAGTATGTGAGAGATGGCAATCTTGACCCTGCCGCACTGTTTCTGACTCAGGATATCACGGAAAACGTCATCGCAGAATCGCAGAGTTTAAGTGACCGCATTGAAAACATGCTGGAAATTATGCCCGCGCAACGGTCACCTGATGTGCCGATCGGCAGCCAGTGTAATA
>DIKB01000108.1 GCA_002421445.1 Dehalococcoidia bacterium UBA5629
CAGTCTTTGTGCAACAGGCTCTAATATGCTTGTTTTTTACTTGTTTCTGCGCGTGACGTAATCTGCCAGATTTTGGAGCATGTCCCGAACGGAGGGATCTTGAATTTTGTCGAGATCGCGGCAGGCGCGTGAACAATAATTGGTAGCTATTTTAAAGCAATCTTCAATAACGCCGGAGCTTTTTATTTTCTCAACTGCTCTCTGAACTGTTGATCTGTCTCTTTTCTTGTCCTTTACAATGCTCTTAATCAGAGTATCGTCTCGATGAGCGAGCACAAACATAATGGAAGGCAATGTCACCGTACCTTCGCTGAGATCGGAACCAACCGGTTTCCCCAGAGTTGCTTTATCGCCGACAAAATCAAGAATGTCATCAATTATCTGAAATGCCATTCCGAGATTATGCCCGTAATCATATAATACATTGATAATATCTTCATTACATCCACTCAACACGGCCCCACATTCAGTTGCCATTGTAAAAAGACTGGCTGTCTTGGCATCAATCCAGCGATAATAGCGATCCACAGCCTGATTCAAATTGTAATCGATGCCTATTTGGCCAAGCTCTCCACCCGAAATAGTCATCAGTGTTTGAGAAAAAATACTCACGACTCTTAAATTGCCTGTTTGGGCAGCAAGACTACCAGCTTTAGCAAACATGTAATCACCAAGCAACAACGCTGTTGACTCACCCCATTTACGGTATACCGCAGGTTTTCCCCGTCTTAATTCGGCGTGATCGATGATATCATCATGCACTAGCGTTGCTGTATGCAGGATTTCTGTGGCTGCTGCCATCGGTACCAACGCATCAAGGTTGTAATTGCAGGCTTTGCCGCAAAGCAGCGTTAATGCAGGACGCAAACGTTTACCACCACTTTGAGTCACATAATTCAGAAGCTCGGCAACCAGAGGAATATTAACATCAGCAGAATCCTGGAGACATTCTTCCACCCGCTGCAAATCATCGTTTATCGGCTGGAAGATCTCCGCTATGTTCATACACCCATCAACCTCCCCGTCTCTTCCTCTACAATTTTATCGTCCAGTTTGAAAAATAAAGGCTGTGGCTGAGGTAACTTTGTGCCAGCAGGCGGGACACGAACTTTCCAACCATCCTCTTCAAGTTTATTATCAAATCCAAGCAATGCATGCAGTTTCTGAGAGCTGAAAGGCAAGAAGGGATAAAGAACCGTTTTCAATGTTGCTATGACTGACAGAATGACAGATAGAGACATGGCTGTTGCCTGCCGGTCCTGTTTTATCATCTTCCAAGGAGCTTTCTCGTCAAGATATTTATTCGCCTCTTGAGCCAGAACCATGGCTGTTTTTATCGCTTCTTTGAAATGACAGCTTTCGATATGTTGATCAACCGATTTTAGTGTTCCCTCAGCAATACGGAGTAAATCCTGACTTCTGGCATCATATTCGCCGCCATCAGGAACAACACCATCGAAATGGCGGTTCATAAAGGTAAGCACTCGATGCACCAGATTGCCGTATGTCGCTACCAGTTCATCATTGTTCTTACGCAAAAATTCCCGCCACGAAAAATCGGTATCACCATTATCAGGCATCGTAACCGATAATAAATATCGCAAAGGATCCGGATCATAGCGTTCAAGATAATCAGGAACCCATACCGCCCAGTTACGACTCGTTGATAATTTTTTACCTTCAATCGTTAAAAACTCATTCGCAGGCACGTCAAAGGGCAAAGGAAGACCTCCATAGCCCAGAAGCATGCTAGGCCATATCAACGTATGAAATGGAATATTATCTTTTCCAATAAAATAATAGGTCTTCGAACCGTCTCCCCAGAACGGTTTCCATGCATCTGCATCACCTTTTAATGTCGCCCATTCTTTACTTGCAGAATAATAGCCACATACGGCTTCAAACCAGACATAAATACGCTTGTTATCAAATCCGGGTTGAGGAATCGCAATGCCCCAATCGAGATCGCGTGTAATCGCACGATCTTTTAATCCGCCCTCCAGTATTCCGAGACTGAACTTGAGCACATTTGGACGCCAGTAATCCTTATTACTCATCCATGCTTTCAGTTGATCTTCAAAAGCACTGAGACGTAAAAAGAAATGCTCAGAGCTTTCAAAACGCGGGACACCGGAACAAATACGGCAACGTATATTAATCAAATCGGTTGGATTTAATGTTCTGCCGCACTGCTCACATTGATCGCCACGTGCCCCGGTAAACTGGCAATGAGGACAGGTACCCTCAATATAACGATCGGGAAGGGAACGTTTGCAACTCGGGCAGTATGCCTGCATCATCGAGTCTCTATAAATATACCCCTTGCTTAAAAGCTTGAGAAATATATCTTGAACAACCTGCGCATGATTTGCCGTGCCCGTGTTTGTGAACAGGTCAAACGAAATGCCAAGCTTCTGCCAGCACTCGGAGAACTCCTTATGATATTTATCGACTATCTGCTGTGGAGATACACCTTCCTGCTCAGCGCGCAGTGTTATAGGCGCACCATGTTGATCGCTGCCGGAAACCATGAGCACATGATTCCCTTTGAGACGATGATACCGCGCGAAAATATCCGCAGGCAAATACGCACCGGCTATATGCCCTAAATGAAGAGAGCCATTAGCATACGGCCACGCAACCCCTATAAGAATATGTTCAGACAAAAGTCACCCCTTTAGCACTATTTCAGCGCATTCTTAAGTGAATTTACGTAAAAAAAGTTGTCAGTTTTTCGTTCTTTTCTACGAACTGCGTAGCATAACCCTTTTTAAGACAACAATCAACGCAAAAATGGTCTCTCGTACCATCATCTTCTTTCAAATAATATTGTTCGCCGTCTTCAATAACACGATGACACTCATCACAATTCATTTGACCTATTGATATACAACCACGGTTCATTCTTTTTCTCCTTTTGTCATTTGCAGCCAGCATTCATAAAGTTTTCTTTTTGAAATACCGCTGGTCTCCGATATCATGGATACGGACTCTTTTGCTCTTAAACCCTGTTGGTAAAGATTATACAGGTCGCTCATAATTTTTTCATCGATATCCCGTGAACTGCCTTCATGGCGACCTTCCAGCACCAGTGTAAATTCGCCTCTTGGTTGCTGGAAATACATTATAGCATCGCTTACCTTACCCCGAAACACTTCCTCGTGCACTTTAGTCAACTCGCGGCAGACGGCCAATTTTCTGTCACCCAGCACTTTTAAAATATCCTGCAATGATTCGGATATCCGGTGCGGAGATTCAAAACATATCAACGTGCATGGTATATCGACGATTTCCTGCAACAACCGTTTCCGTTCTCCGGATCTCCGGGGCAAAAAACCCAGATACATAAAACGATCCGTTGCCAATCCGGACACAGCCATCGCGGTTACAATTGCCGAAGGCCCCGGCACAGGCACAACGCTTACCTGCTGATTGATCGCAGCTGTTATCAACTCATAACCGGGATCGCTTAAACCGGGCATCCCTGCCTCCGAAATGAGCGCCACATCCCCTGTGCGTAAATGATCCAGTATCACATTAAGTTTTTCTTTTTTATTGTGTTCGTGGTAGCTGGTGATCCGTGCTTTCAGATTGTATCGAGTCAGGAGTTGTCTGGCTGTTCTCGTATCTTCTGCAGCGATCAATGAAACTTCACCAAGCAAACGAACAGCGCGAAAGGTAATATCCTCTAAATTGCCAATCGGCGTAGCGATGATATACAACGTAGCCACATTAATGTCCGCATTATAACGCACAAAGCTATAACCGGTCTACCTTATACCGTGCTTGTGTATTGTTTATTCATGAACGTTTAGTAATTTTTTTGCAGTGGATCGCAACGTAAGTTAAATTTGACAAGAATACTGAATTTATACTAAATTGCCAAGTTGATTACACCAAAAAATCTAAGCATTAAAAGAGGATGTAAATTCCAGTCATGAATATCGTTGTCTGCTGTAAGCAAATCAGTGATCCAGAAGCTCCCCCGTCAACATTTAAAATCGACCCCGCAACGAGTGAATAACCCCCCAGCAAGCTGGGAGGCATCTAACCGAGTTACGAGAGCTACTGGTGAGAAGGAAGTAGCCCCCTTCGGGCTAGGCCACTTTCATCCCCGCAGCAAGCTGTGGGGTATTCAGTGACCAACTCTATAAAGTAGTTCCTCCCCCCGGTGTTGCACCCGTTATCAGTCCTTTCGATGAAAACGCAGTGGAAGCTGCGCTCAAAATCAAGGATGGTAAACCAGATACAAAAATCACGATTCTCAGCCTCGGTACAAATCTAACCCGCGATGTTGTGAAGAAACCACTGGCGATGGGAGCAGATGAGCTTGTTTTGCTTGAAGACCCTGCCTTTGACGGAAGCGATAGCTGGGCAACTGCAACAGCACTGGCAGCCGCGATCAAAAAGATCGGTAACGCTGACCTGATCCTCTGCGGTAGACAGGCAGCGGACTGGGATGCGGGGCAAGTTGGTTCCGGCCTCTCAGTATTGCTTGGGCTTCCGTGTGTAACTCTGGCCAAGAAAATTGAAATTACGGACAACAAAGCAAAGGTCCATCGCGTTATTGCAGATGGTTATCAGGTCATCGAAGTCGATTTGCCCGCTCTCATTACTGTGAGTAATGAACTCGGACAACCCCGTTACGCTGCACTCAAAGGCATTATGGCTGCCGCAAGAAAACAGCCGATTGTCTGGAAACCCGCAGATATTGGGGTTGAGGCTTCTCAGGTTGGCGCTGCCGGCAGCAAATCAAAGGTCAACAAGCTGTTCCAACCGGTAAAAGAAGGCAAATGCGAGATAATAGGCGGAGAAACGCCGGTCGAAGCTGGTGCAAACCTCGCGCTGAAACTCAGAGAAGCAAAATTAATTTAAGAAAATTCATTCTGTTTTAGGAGGTTATGATGGCTGAATATAAAGGTATCATGGTTTATGCTGAACTGCTTAATGGGAAATTAGCTCCGATTACGGGTGAGCTTTTAGGATGCGGCAAGCGTCTCGCTGATGAATTGAAAGAGGAAGTTACCTGCGTCATTATCGGCAGCCAGCTCGGACAAATCCCTCAGGATGCAATAGCTCTCGGAGCAGATAAAGCTTTGATTGTTGATGATCCGCTTTTCAAGGATTATCAGACGGAGATATACTCGGCTGCGATGGAAAAGGCTATTAAGGAGACTTCTCCCAGAATTGTCCTGCTTGGTCAAACGTCAGCAGGAAGAGATCTGTCGCCGTTACTTTCATTCAAGCTTGGCACACATGTTGCCATGGATTGTCTCGATCTTAAAGTTAATGCCGAGACAAAATTGCTGGAGAAAACCCGGTCGGTCTATGGCGGCAACGCACGCGCCATTTACACATCAGAATTGATGCCTCAAATGGCAACAGTCAGACAAAAAGCCATGTCTCCGCTTGAGCCTAACGCATCCAGAAAAGGGCAGGTGATGCCGCTTAAGGTTGAAATTGATGCATCGAAGATAAAAGCAAAGTTGATTGAGACTGTTAAGGAAGAGGTTGCAGGTATCAAGCTCGAAGACGCTGCAGTGATTGTCTCCGGTGGTCGTGGCATCGGTAATCCTGAAGGATTCAAACAACTTGAGGTGCTTGCCAAATTGCTCAAAGGCGCTGTCGGAGCTTCTCGTCCGCCATGCGACAATGGATGGATGCCCGAGACTGCTCAAATTGGTTTGACCGGTAAAATCGTTTCACCCGAGCTTTATATAGCCATCGCCATCTCCGGCGCAAGCCAGCATCTGGCTGAATCTTCAGGATCAAAGAACATCGTCGCTATCAATAAAGACTCTGAGGCAAACATCTTTAAGGAAGCCCGATTTGGCGTTGTCGGCGATTGGAAACAGGTTTTACCCGCTTTCACTGATAAGGTCAAGGAACTCGTTGGCGGTTAAACCCTCCACGGAAGCTTAAGAAAGACACCCCAACGTTAAGAGGGAAAACGAGAAATCGGCTGCCAGGCTAACCAGCCTTGGCAGCCGATTCTTTTTGAGCGATCACTTTTTGCGCTACCAGCGCAGGCACTTCCTCATAATGACTGAACTTGGTGGTAAACGTACCCCGTCCCTGAGTTATAGAACGCAAATCGATTGCATAGCGTGAAATCTCTGCTGCCGGCACCTGTGCCTCAATCAAATTTATGCCATCACCGCTGGGGTTCATACCCAGCACACGACCTCTCTTGGTATTGAGGTCGCTTATAATGTCACCGGTGAAACTATCCGGCACAGTTACCGACAAATTGACTATCGGCTCAAGCAAAACAGAATGGCCGTCAGAGAGGCCTTTTTTCAAAGCCTGTGCCGCTGCAATCTTAAATGCCATTTCTGAAGAATCAACCGGATGGAAACTGCCATCGTACAAAATCACACGAACATCGACGATAGGATATCCAGCCAGAACTCCCTCGTTAATGCCTTCGTTGATACCTTTCTCCACTGCCGGGACATAATTCCTCGGGATAGCACCTCCGACAACTTTATTAACAAATTCAAACCCACCGCCTCTGGCCGTCGGTTCAAGCTCTATCAATACATGACCATACTGTCCATGACCGCCGGTTTGTTTCTTATGTTTAAATTCCGCTTTAACCGCAGTGGTTATTGTCTCTTTGTACGATATTCTCGGTGGCTCCAATGTCACTGCAACACCAAAACGCTGGGAAAGCCGATCGGCTGCAACGGCAAGGTGGGTTTCGCCCATGCCGCTGATAATCAAGTCACCAACATCTGCGTCTCGATGAACAGCGATGGTAAGATCCTCTTCGCAAATCTTGGGTATAGCAGTACTCATCTTGTCAAGATCGTCTCTTGATTTTGGAGAAATCGCCATATTTAATGCAGGTGCAGGAAATTCAATCGCCGTGAGCTTCAACGGGTGCTCTTTTGCACCGAGCGTATCTCCTGTCGCTGTAACTGATAATTTGGCTACTGCGCCAATATCGCCGATGTTGAGCTGGTTGACAGGTTCCTGCGTCTTACCATGAAGCATAAAGAGCTGACCAACACGCTCTATAACTCCTTTATTCACATTCCAAACTTGAGAGTTGCTTGTAATGGTACCTGAAAAAAACCTGAGGTAGCTGATCTTGCCGATACGGGCATCCGTAAATGTTTTAAAAACAAGAACTGATAACGGTGATGTTGCAGCAGGTTTCACCGATTCCTCTGCATTAGTAGTTGCGTTAGTGGCCTTGAAAGTGCCCGCATCAAGCGGTGACGGAAAATAATCGCTTGCGGCATTCAGCAGTGGCCTGATGCCGATATTCGCTGTAGCAGACCCGAAGAAAACAGGAAAAACAGCGCCTCTTTTGATCGCTTCTTTCAAACAGCGATAAACATCGCTGTCACTTATCTGCCCACCATCAAGGTATTTAGATAGTAAGGCATCATCAACTTCAACAATAGCTTCGATCAGCTTCTCTCGATAACTATCTACATCAGCAGTTATCCCAGCGGGTATTGCTACTTCCTTTTCGGGGTTACCTTCAGTTCCTTTTTTTGTTATGAGATCAATGGTACCTCTAAAGTCTTTCTGAGAACCAAGAGGCAAGACGATAGGCAAACATTTCGGAGATAATTTTGCCTGAACATCTTTTAAAATATCCTGATAGACTATGTTTTCCCTGTCTAATTTATTAATAAAAATGAAGCAGGGTAAATTGGCTTTTCGTGCATAACCCCAAACCTGCTCTGTACCAACCCCGACTCCGGAGACGCCTGAGACGACGATAACCGCAGCTTCGGAAACACGTAGCGCTGCTTTTACTTCACCGATGAAATCGGCATAGCCTGGCGTATCTATAATGTTGAGTTTGGCATTTTTCCACTGGCATGGAAGGAGGGAAAGGTTGATGCTGATCTTTCGCTTTATTTCTTCAGGGTCATAATCAGACACTGTTGTTCCGTCTCCGATATTGCCGAGACGGGTCGTTGCGCCTGCTGAGAACAGAATTGCTTCAACAAGAGATGTTTTGCCTGCCCTCGAGTGAGATACCAAAGCAATGTTGCGTATGTTCCCTGAATCGATTTGCTGCATGAAGCTGCCTCACTTTCAGAGTTATTTGGTAATAAAGCAGAGGCATTTTAACAGTGTGGCTCTATGTACGTCAAGGATTTGAAGATTGCCTGATTTGAAGATTGCCTGAAGATTGCCGATTATGCTTATTGTCGCTCATGTGGAAGGGTGGTATTATGAAAGCATTATGGAATCGATTATCGATATAAAAATACAGAGAAATCTACAGATACCTGTTGATAAAAAATGGTTTCATACTATCATCATCCGGGTGCTTAAGCTGGAGAAGATCAAAGAAGCTGTGGATGTCAGCCTGTTTATCACTGATGATACCAAGGTGAAAAGGCTCAATAAACGATATCGCGGGATAGATACGACAACGGACGTGCTGTCATTCGCTGTTTCCGAACATATGGACACTGAGTCATTCGTGATTCCATCTGACGGTATCAGGCGTCTGGGTGAGATCATCATCTCGTATCCGCAGACATTGAAACAATCTGGAGAACTGGGTCACGATATACAGGCGGAATTCAGGTTTCTTGTTGTGCACGGCATGCTGCATTTGCTCGGCTACGACCATGAACAACCTGATGCGGAACGGCGTATGCGTTCCAGAGAAAAAGTCATTGTAAGGCATCTTGAATAGGCGTAGAGATAATAGAACGCTTTGCATAATAATTAAAGCTTCACAATACGGGGATTAACGCGACATTTCTCTGCGGTGATGACGGCCTGTATTTTCGATACGATTAAGTCGAGATTGTCTTTTGTGCTGCTGATAACGTAATCGAACATGTCCAGATGATTTATTTCATGCTCAGCGGTTTTCAACCGCAGTTCAAGATCGCTGGAATAATTGCCATGACGACGCAAGAGCCGTTCCGATAGCTCATCCAGCGATGGTGGCATAAGGAAAACAAGTATAGCTTCGGGCAATATTTTCTTGATAGTAGCAGATCCCTGTACATCCGCTTTAATGATGACGTCTGTGCCGGTTTCAAGAGCTCCCTTGATTTCGTTCTTCGGGATACCATAGTAATTGTCATATACTTTGGCCCATTCCAGGAGTTGACCATTGCTAATCATCTGTTGAAATTCATCTTTAGAGATGAAATGATAATCTCTGGCATGTTTTTCATCGGGGCGTTTGGTGCGGGTGGTGGCGGTTACGACCACGTGGATAGGAACCTTCAATTGTCTCATCTTGTTGACCGTCGCGTCTTTACCGACTCCGGATGGTCCGGAGAGCACAATCAGCAACGGTGGCCTATTGTCGATACCGGCAAAATCAAATGACATCGCTCTATTATCTCATTTCTTTGTAGTATGTGTCAGCATATCCATATGCTGCCAGAATTCCGGGTATGATATCGCGACTGAATTTGCGCCCTGTATGTACGTTGTTCCCTGTGCAATTAAAGCTGCGACGGCCAGGCTCATTGCCAGCCGGTGGTCTTCATGGCTCTCAACGCTCGTTCCTGACAACCTCTTACCACCGTGGATGATCATGCCATCGGGCAATTCTTCAATAGATGCCCCCATTTTGGTCAGTTCCTGTGTTATCGCCTGAATTCTATCTGATTCCTTTGCTCTCAACTCACTGGCGTCTCTGATGATTGTTTTTCCCCGTGCTGCACAGGCGGCAACAGCGAGAATCGGTATCTCATCGATCAACCGGGGAATAATTTCCCCGTATATCTCCGTAGCTTGTAACCGGCTGGATTCAACATGAATATCCGCCACCGGTTCATTCAAAATGCTACGTTGATTTCTAATGCTGATGTTTGCTCCCATGGCTTGCAAAACATCGATAAGCCCTGTTCTTGTCGGGTTGATACCGCAATTGGTGACTGTAATTGAAGCGTTCGGATGAATTGCGCCGGCGACAAGCCAGAAGGCCGCCGAACTGAAATCGCCAGGTACGCTTGTCGTGATCGGTAATAGTGAACCGGATAACGGTGATATGGAGATTTTGGTTTTGTTTGTTGCTATCCTGGCGCCCATTTGTTTCAATAATCGCTCGGTATGGTCTCTCGTTGGTGAAAGCTCATCGATGGTAGTATTTCCTTCAGTGAAGAGCGCGGCTAAAAGAATGGCCGACTTTATCTGTGCGCTGGCAACCTGCATCGAGTAATTGATGCCGTGCAGCTTTTTGCCTTTTATCACTATCGGAGCCAGCGATCCTCCTTTTCTTCCGGTGATATCGGCGCCCAGTAATGTGAGAGGGTCAATCAGCCGTCTCATCGGCCTGGAGCGAAGCGAGCGGTCGCCGGTTATAATCGAAAGGAAAGGCTGTGCTGACAGTATGCCTCCGAGGAGACGCATGGTCGTACCGCTATTGCCTGCATTGAGCACATTGTCGGGCTCCGTTAAGCCGTTCTTGCCTTTCCCCAGTATGGTTATTTTTTGAGGAATGCGTTGGTCTTTTTTGATGCTGATGCCCAGAGCTTTGAGACATCGCACTGTGGACAGACAATCGGCTCCGGGGGACAAGTTTTCAATGGTACTTTCCCCCGACGCGATGCTGCTCAGCATGAGCAATCGATGTGAGATCGATTTATCGCCGGAAACGGATAAATCGCCGCTTAATCGTGCTGTTGTGGATATCGCTTTTTGAGCCATTCGTTTCTTTCCTTAAAAGCACTGGTAAATTTGTTTTCTAACGTGGTATCTCTATTGGCAACAAGCGTCCGTAGCTCTTGTAGTTGTTGAATAAACGCATCAATCCACGCTGAGAGCGCTTCCTGATTGCTTAAACAGATTTGTGTATGCATATCGGGATTGCCGGATGCCAGCCGCGTTACATCGCGATATCCGCTTGCTGCCAGCTTCGCCATCTGCGGCCATGCTTTGTCCTGCGTCGTCGTCTGCACCAGCGCCATGGATAACAGCAAAGGGAGATGGCTGATACCGGCAACGAGCTTGTCATGTTTTGCGGCATCGGTGATTAAAGGATATGCTCCGATGGTTTTTATCATATCTTGCAGTAATGACATGCCGCGATCCGTGCTGTATGGTCCCTCAACCAGACAATACGTGCAATTTTTGAATAGCCCCAGCTCCGCGGCTGCAATGCCTGATAGCTCCTTACCTGCCATCGGATGCCCCCCGATGAAGCATATCGATGACGGAAGTATATCTTCAGCCCATTGCATAACCATTCTTTTGGTGCTGGCAACATCCGTGATGACGCAGTCATGTGCAATATATGGCGCTATTTGAGTGAAAATATCTTTAATAATTAAGATGGGAGTAGCTACAATAATAAAGCTGGCGCCACTAACCGCTTTCTCAATACTAGTCTCGAAAGAGTCGATGGCGCCAGCTTTGACTGCTAGTAACCCTGTTTCAGGTTTTCTTACGTATGCTGTGATGCGCGCACGCTGCCAACCGGCTTGTTTTAATGCCAGACCTAACGATCCGCCTATGAGTCCCAGGCCGATGATGGCAACACGCATCATCCCTTATTATACTGTATCTGAGTGGTTATTTTCTCTCTACGATCATGCAGATGCCCAATCTGACACCTCCATCTTTTGATTTTACCTGACTTTAGTGTCCATTAAATCCATCCTACCTCAATCCTCATCAGTTAGTCAGATTCCAGATTTGCTGCCTCTTCCATTATTTTCTTGTAGATAGACCGAATTGCTCTCATTTCTGCTTGATTCAGTCCCTGATTTCGCGATGTGTTTTCAATATTTTGCAGTACAGTATGCTCTCTATTTTGATCGATTATCGCTATCCCTAAACGTTTTTTCTCGACACCGATTTCTTTAACCAGTTTGATTCTTTCGCTGAGTAACAGTGCAATTCTAACGTCGATATCATCGATTTTACTGCGCGAATCTGGCAATCCCATGTTATTTTCTCCTGAAAAACGATTAATTTTATATGGCACTGGCGATTAATGGGGTGGCGAATGTTTCAATCAAGGCGGCAAGGAAAAGACCGGGCAAAATGAGCTTCAGATAAGTTGTAATGCCAAAGGTTAACTTGGATTTAATATTGCTCTGTCTGCGCATTAGCCAGCGCAATGATTCCCATCCGATGAGCAAGCTCAATGCGACGGTTAAGAGTAATACTGGAATTTCGATGATGCCATGTGGTAATGTACTGGCCGCTGCAAATTGCCATCCTTTTGCTGAGGTAGCAAATGAAAGTACGATGCCGATGATAACACCATTGGCATAGATGAAAATCAATCCTGGAATCCCTGCAAGAATTCCGAATAGAATTACAAGTAAAGATTTAAGCGCATTATTAATAAAGATAATGAGACATAATAGAAGCGGGTGTACTCCCTTTAAAGGTGTAAGCGTTGACTCCAGGTTTTGAATAACTTCTGTTGAAATGATAGGGGAAGCTATTAATCGTCCAGATACGATGGCAAGGACGAAAAAAGATCCCGATATGCAAATGGCTACGCATAACTCGTTGTTGGAGATGGTGTTGTTCATAATAGAGATGATACTATCCTTTGCATTATGTATCTCTAAAACCAGCGTACTTTCAAACATAGTAGCATGCTGCTATTGCAATGTCTAACATATGAAACATATCCTATTGCCTATTAGCAGTTAAACCTTTACAATAAAGTCAGGGTGAAGATCAGAAATTGCGTACAGGATGTACACTCGTCTTTAATCAAACTGGTCAAATTAACGAAAGGAGGTATTTGGGGATGGTAGGCAAGCTCGTTGCCGGGAAAAAAGTAGTTCCTGTTATGCTTTATGATCTCAGCACCTGCGTCTGGTGCAACAAAACAAAGAAACTACTTGGCGATCTTGGTATCGAATATTCATATGAGGATGTCGATCTACTGAACGGAGAGGAACGGGAACAGATAATTAAAATAGTGAGGAAATGGAATCCCCTCTGCTCTTTTCCAACGTTAGTCATTGATAATAAGACGTGTATTGTGGGTTTTAAAGAAGAAGAGATTCGAAAGGCGTTGCAGTTATGAATGAGGCAAATCCGGAAAGTGCGAAAGCTATTGAAGACGCTTACCAACAACTAAAATCCAGCGCCGAATCTGCCGGATATCAGCTCAATCCGGATATTGATTTTACAATAGAACTGATTAAAAGGTTGCTTGTAAATGAAAACCGGTATGGATATTCTGCTTGCCCATGCCGTCTGGCTTCTGGAGTAAAGGCGGATGATCTGGATATCATTTGTCCTTGCGATTACCGCGATCCTGACCTTGCGGAATATGATGCGTGTTATTGCGGCCTGTATGTGTCTCAATCAGTTGTTGCCGGCAAAAAAGCTATCGCGCCTATTCCCGAGCGACGGCCTCCTGTTGCCCAGCGGAAGAATGCTGTTCCTCTTAAGACAGGAATATCCTCTTCTGATCGCTTGCCTGTTTGGAGATGTAAGGTCTGCGGATATCTCTGTGCACGTGGCGAACCTCCTGAGTTGTGTCCTATATGCAAGGCTAAAAAAGAGCGTTTTGAATTGTTTCCTTTGTGATTGGAAAGCTGGAAAGTATGTGTGATTGAGCAGTAGTTTTCTGTTTACTCATCGTACTTCACATGAGTATAATATAGCTAGTTCACAGTAGTCATTGTAGCTTGGTAGCTTGCATGGAGGGAATGACACAATGAGGGATTATTTGCCTGGTTTAACTGCTGGTATTATTCTTGGGGCTGCTATTGGTGTTGCGATTGGTTTTTTGTTCGCTCCAATATCGGGCAGGGAAGTACGTAACGTGTTTAAAGAACGGGCATCAGATGTGCCGGAAATATTTAAAGAGACGCTTGGCAACAGAAAGAAAATGTATGTACAATCGTGGAAAGGCCAGCAGGGAGAATCAAAACCGTATTACAGACATAAACCCGTTTAAGCATCGAGTCGGAGCGATAAGCAGTTTCTTTATTACTTAAAGAAATTTTTATCAAGATCGCCATTGTTTGAATAGCCTCGTTCGGGAGGCAAAACCACATCATTCATTTTATAGACTAGGAGTGTGTCCGAGTAAGAATTTTACGCTAACTTGCGAAGCCACATGAAGTGGTGAGCAAAAATTGCGTTGACTGGTACTGGGAGTGAAACGGATGAGACATAGCTGATAAAGACAGTTCCACACCGGTGCTATCACCGGAGAGCCA
>DIKB01000024.1 GCA_002421445.1 Dehalococcoidia bacterium UBA5629
AAAACTATTGACAGACGGTAATCCATGTGTTAGATTAAAAATGTCCCAAGCAATTGAAACCGAACGGGGAAGCAAGAAGGCGAGCGCGAGGTAAGCGACGGCTGAAAAGCGTAAGGCGGAAGAGGGGAACCGGAGGTTAAGGTTACTTGGGACACCCCTTTTATACGGTTTTTATTTGTCCTGATTCCGTGTTCAGTATTCCAATAAACGGCAGGTTTCTGTATTCTCCGCGATAGTCAAGACCGTATCCGATGACAAACTCATCCGGCACTTCAAAGCCTATGTAGTCCAGCGGCACATTGATAAGACGACGTGCTTTTTTATCAAGTAAAGCGCAAACGCGGAGGCTGGACGGATTATGCGCGGCGAGATGATTGAGGATGTAGTTCAATGTCATGCCTGTGTCCACGATATCTTCAATCATGAGAACATTCTGTCCTGCAATGCTGGTGTCGATATCTTTGGTGATTTTCACGGCTGTTTCGGATTCATTGCTGTAGTAGGAGATGGCCATGAATTCGATGTTGACCGGCAATGAAATATGTTGCATGAGGTCAGCCATAAAGCAGACCACTCCTTTGAGAATACCGACAAGAACTAATCTTTGCCCGTCATAGTCATTGGAGATGGTTTTTGCCAGTGAACGCACACGTCGCTGAATCTGTGTTTGACTGAGAAGTACCTGGTTGATACCTTCCGTCTTGGTTCCTGCCGCTGGCCCGTATCCATATTTTGCCAGGATCTTCGTATAATCGCTTTTATTCAGCAATCTGATGTTAACATCGGGGAACAATTCTTTAAGGCGTCTTACTTTACGATTTTTCTCAGTAATGAGGCTTTGCTTTAATGTCGTCAGCTCGATATAAAGATCGAGCTCTGGGAGGTAAAAATCGGGGGTGAACATTTCGGTGACTTTGTCTTCCTGCCACGAGAGAGGGAATGCCCTCGGTTCGTAAAGCCACTCGATACGGTAGAAGTCGAGCAATCTGGCAAATTCCTCTTCGCTGGGATGGCTGAAATTGGTCGGGACCAAAGAAAATCCCGTATTTTGACCATTGGAAGAGGATGCTTGTTCCTTTTTTATTGCGTTTTTAGGTGCGGTATCGAGTTTCTGGCGCAGCTCATTCTTTTCGAGAGTTAAAGCGACTATGCCAGCTACAGTTGAGATAAATTCGTGTTCTGTTTGTTTGAATGTTCTTACATCGCTTGTGTAGATTCTGATCTCGCCGACGACCTGTCCGTTCAGGAATAGCGGAGCTCCCAGTATGGAGCTTATTTTCTCCATGGCTGCTGCTTCAGGATATTGTGTGCGATTGTCATTTGAAATAGCAGTTGCAGCAGCGATTTTTCCGTCCATTATCTCTGGTAAGCTGCGGTGTACATTCAATATCCCTTTCCGCAAGTATAGGTCGCTGAGTCCGTAGGCCGCGATAATGGATAAATGCTCTCTTTTGTGATTGAGCAGCATAATGACACATCCGGCAGCGCTCATTGCTTTCGTTGTGCTTGCCGCGATGGTATTCAGTACCTTTTTAAGGGACAACGCTGAATCTGCAGTTTTTATGATATGTTTCAGCGCCTGGTAATAGCCGATCTGACTTTCCATCCCTCCACCTCTCTCCCGTTGCTCTGTCATCATCCGCACTTTGTATAACCGCAACTCGGACAGATATGACAACCTTCCTGGTAGACCAGCAGGCTGGCGCACTCAGGACATTGTCCTCCTGTATTTGTTGGTACATTAAAATCTTGCGGCATAGCTGTATTGGTATCTTTTACATATTTCTCGAGCACACTTGCAATGGCATCGGCGCAGGATAAGACTGCATGCCCCTGCTCCCATGCGACCGACGGGCATCGTATTGCCCGCAGCTTTTTTGCAACCGATTCCACGCTGATGCCTGATCTGAATGCTAGAGAGATGAGTCTGCTGGTTGCTTCGAGTTGTGCCGATGCGCAGCCTCCCGTTTTGCCTAGGCTGGAGAAAACCTCGCATATCCCCTGTTCATCAAAGTTAACGGTTACATAAATATTGCCACAACCTGTGGTGACCCGTTCTGTGGTGCCTCTGGTTACCTTGGGCCTCTTCCTCGGCGTAATTTTTATTTCTGCGGGCTTTTCTTCAGCGTGGCTGAGATTCAAAACCTGTGTTTCACGGCTACGATCTCGATAGATTGTTATACCTTTCAACGCCAACTGATAAGCCAGTTTATAAATATTCGCTATATCTTCCCGTGTGGCTTCATGAGGCAGATTGACTGTCTTGGAGACGGCGCTATCAGTGTATTTTTGGAATGCTGCTTGCATTCGTACATGCCATTCCGGTGCTATGTCGTGGGCTGTAACAAAGATCTCTTTGATTCGGTCAGGCACATCCGGCATCTCTTTAAGGCTTTTGCCTTCGGCGAGTTGCTTTATGAGTTCTACTGAATAGAAACCGCCTTCTTTAGCTGTTTTTTCGAAATGAGGGTGTACCTCTACAAGCTTCTCCCCATCGAGGATATGTCTGAAATAGCTTAATGCAAACAGTGGCTCGATGCCGCTTGAACATCCTGCAATAATGCTTAATGTACCTGTGGGTGCGATCGTGGTACGTGATGCATTTCTCGGTTTACTGCCGTTTCCTGTATCGAACATACTGCCTTTCAGTGCGGGGAATGGTCCCCGTTCGCTACCCAGACGTAACGATTCTTTCATCGCTTCTTCTGCAATAAAGTGCATAACATCTTCGGCAGTCTGCAATGCTTTTTCAGAGTTATAGGGGATACCGAGAATGATGAGCATGTCGGCAAAGCCCATCACTCCCAACCCTATTTTCCTTGCTGCTTTGGTTGTTTGCTCGATCTGTGGTAGAGGGAATTGATTGACATCGATCACGTTATCCAGGAACCGGATCGCGAGCTTGACAGTCTCAGTCAATTTCTGGAAATCAATCTGCGGTTGTTTATCTGCATATGTGACCATTTTGGCGAGGTTAATCGATCCGAGATTGCACGATTCAAATGGCAGCAATGGCTGCTCGCCGCAAGGATTGGTGCTTTCTATCCTTCCCAGATTGGGTGTCGGATTATATTTGTTGATTTCGTCAATGAAGATGATTCCCGGATCGCCGGTACGCCATGCCATATCGACGATCTTGTCAAATACTTCTCCAGCGTTTAGTTTCCCCTCCACATCTTTCGTGTGGGGATTGATTAAATCATAGTCGAGGTTTTGCTCTACAGCGTTCATGAACGTTGTCGTTACCGCTACTGAAAGGTTGAAGTTGGTCAGCGAATTTGAATCTTCTTTTGCTGTAATGAACTCAAGTATGTCAGGATGATCGACATTAAGGATTGCCATATTGGCGCCTCTTCTCATGCCGCCCTGTTTGATGACATCTGTCGCCGCATCGAATACTCTCATAAAAGAAACAGGGCCGCTGGCCACGCCGCCGGTGGATCCGACTCTGGCTTTTTCCGGCCTGAGACGGGAGAAGGAGAATCCGGTGCCGCCGCCGCTTTTATGAATCAGTGCCGTGTATTTAACGGCATCGAAGATCGATTCCATCGAGTCTTCAATGGGGATTACAAAACAGGCGGATAACTGCCCCAGTTCCCTGCCTGCGTTCATTAACGTCGGTGAATTGGGAAGAAATTCGAGCGATGTCATTAATTGGAGGAAGGTATTTTCCCAGTGTTCAGCGTCTATGGCCGAGCCGTAGGGACACTCTGCTGAAGCGATATGATGTGCAACGCGATGAAACAACTCTTCAGGCGTTTCAATGGCTTTTCCCTGATTATCCTTTTTGAGATAACGCTTCTCAAGTACAATAGCAGCATTTTCGGTTAGTTCAAGCTGTGGAACATCAACCGGAGCTGATTCAACTATAGCTGCAGCAGTGGGCGTTATGATTGGTGACGGAGGTTCCTGCGGAGTTATCTGGGATTTCTGAGCGATAATCTCCTGCAATATACCCTGAATTTGAGCAGAAGAAGGTTTTGCGTGGTGTGATTGCGTTGTTACCAAATGCTCCATACCCGGAAGCACGCCTTCTATACGCTGAATGACCGCTGCGGTAATCTCTTCCAGGAATTTTCTATCATTGATGCCCATTCGCTCCGCTTCAGCAAAAACAGCTTTAGCTATACGGTTGGAATCGTTTGAGGCTGGTCTGGTATTCCCAAATGATGTCATGATGTGCGCCTCCTACGTAATTTCCCTTTAGCTTTCAGATGTTCTTCAGTAATTAGTGTCAGTTGCCCATCGGGCGGTGCGCTGTTTTTCGTATCGATCAATGTGTCTACCGCCTGCTTCAGTGTGGAAATATCGGTAAATTCCCTGTAAACACTGGCAAAACGAATATATGCTATATGATCTAAAGCTCTTAACCTCTCCATGACCAGATCGCCGATCAGGCTGCAGTCGATTTCTGCTTTCCCGGAGCTATACAGATCGTTTTCTATGTCATCGATGAGTTTATCGATAGTGCCGGTAGGAAGCGGGCGCTTCTCGCATGCTTTTCGTATGCCTGACAGGAGCTTATCCCTGTTGAATTCTTCACGCCTGCCATCCTTTTTGATGACAAAGATACTTTTCTGCTGGTAACGTTCTACTGTTGTAAATCGTGCCCCGCATTGCAGGCACTGACGACGTCTCCGAATACCATCATCGATACTACGGGAATCAATAACTTTTGATTCAATAAAACCACACTGAGAACAACGCATAGCACCCCTACAATCTGTGGTCGTGCGGTATTGTAATACAATATCTAGTGTTTGTCAA
>DIKB01000147.1 GCA_002421445.1 Dehalococcoidia bacterium UBA5629
TATAGATAACGCCTGTGATATAAACTTGATCCCCTGCTCTCAAGTTCTCAACTGTTTTCCCGTCAAGCGGAGTCGTAATATTCCACGTATTCATGACCATCTCCTTTACACGCCTTATTTCTGTTTCACTGTAAAATCAGGAGCTTTTACTCACCTTCAGCACAAACGGAGTGAGCACGCATCAACTGAACTTTTGAGATAATCGCAACAGCAGCAGCCGAGTTCTTCCGTGCAATCTCAATTGCAGCACGTAATCCGGCAAGCCCGGCGCCCAGAACAATGGTATCATGCTGTTTCACAATCACAGGACCGCCTCCTTATGACGCGCAGCGTGACATTGTAAATTAACAGCCAGAGGCATACTTGCAATATGAGCGGGGAATGTTTCAACATGAACCGCCAATGCCGTGATCTTCCCACCAAAACCCTGTGTGCCTATGCCCAGTCCGTTTACCTTCTGCAATAACTCTTTTTCAAGATCGGCAACTTCAGGATCGGGATTATGATCACCAACCTTGCGTAACAGTGATCTCTTGGCAAGCTCCAGCGTGCGCTCGGCAGTACCACCGATACCTACGCCAACGATAATCGGAGGGCAGGGATTGCTGCCCGCTTCATCAACAGCCTTTACAACAGAATTAATGATCCCCTGCCTGCCATCTGATGGAGTCAACATAAAAAGGCGGCTCATGTTTTCACTGCCGCCGCCTTTAGGTACTATAGTTATTTTGAGTTTATCGCCGGAAACGATATCGGTATGAATAATCGCCGGGGTATTATCTTTCGTATTTATTCGGGAGGAGAAAGCATGGTTCACCATGGATTTTCGTAAATACCCTTTATCGTATCCTTGACGTACACCTTCATTGATCGCCGTGTAAAGATCGCCGCCGGTGATATGAACATCCTGTCCTACTTCAAGATAAATCACTGTAGCTCCGCAATCCTGGCAGATAGCGATCTGCTCATCTGCAGCCAGTTTCGCATTCTTAATGATTTGCTCCAGTGTTTGCTGCCCTATCGTCGACTCTTCCGTCTGTTGAGCTTGTTTGAGAGCATTGAGAACATCATCCGGTAGGAAAAAATTCGCCTCCTGACTCAAGCGAGTAACAGTCTCACTGATCTCTTTTATCGTAATGGTTTTCAATCTTCCGTCCTCCTTTCTTCGTGTGAAATAAGCACCAGGATTTAACCTTTCGGGGCAGGCGGGATTAATTTCTCCTTCATCAACAGCTCAACAGTATCGCGGGAATTTTTGATGATAGACTGCGCATGTCTGGTTAATTCCTCACGTGTAACTTTTAGCCTGGCAACTCCCTGTTCCTGTGCCTTCATACCTACCGCTACTGCCTCACGAATGAAAACTTCCCATTCGTCCATTCGCGGTGCGATATTATCTTCATTTATTCCGCGGTCTTCGGCAAATTGAGCCAGCTCGTACGCTGCGGTCAGACACATCTCATCCGTAATCGTTTTCGCCCTGACATCAAGAACACCGCGGAATATCGCCGGGAAACCAACCGAGTTGTTCACCTGATTAGGAAAGTCCGATCTGCCCGTAGCAACGACTCTAGCACCCGCTTCTTTTGCTTCCCACGGCCATATCTCAGGAATAGGATTGGCACAGGCAAATACGATAGCATCTTTTGCCATGCCCTTGATCCATTCAGGCAAAATAACGCCCGGGCCTGATTTCGATAATGAAATGCAGACATCTGCGCCTTTTAACGCTTCGGGGATCCCGCCTTTTCTTTTATCGGGATTTGTCCTCATACACAGATCCCATTTATACGGGTTGGTTTGCTGCTCTTTTTCAAGATCGGCCCTACCGGTATGTAAAATCTCCTTGCTATCAACAACAAGGGTATTTTCCGGCTTAACGCCATATACAAAGAGCAAACGCAAAATAGCCACATTAGCAGCGCCGATACCAATGACAGTGAGCTTTATCTTATCTTTCTCTTTGCCGACAATCTTCAATGCATTGACCAGACCTGCAACCGTAACTGCGGCAGTACCCTGCTGATCATCATGCCAGATTGGGATACGCGCTTCTGCACGCAACCGATCAAGAATATAAAAACATTTTGGATTTGAAATATCCTCAAGATTAATGCCGCCGAATGACGGCTGAAGCCATTTTACCGCATTGATTATCTCGTCAGGGTCCTTGGTGTCAAGACAGATAGGCACAGCATCAACACCACCCAGATATTTAAATAAAAGCGCCTTGCCTTCCATGACCGGCAGACCTGCTTCAGGTCCTATATCGCCGAGCCCGAGAACCCTGCTGCCATCGCTAACTATCGCAACAGTATTCCACTTGTTTGTATACTCATAAACCTTTTCTTTGTCTTCTTTAATAGCCTTACACGGTTCAGCAACGCCGGGAGAATACCAGATAGCAAAATCATTGAAATCACGAATACAGCACCTCGGAACTGTCTGCATTTTACCCCGGTAAAATGGGTGCAATTTCATTGCATCTTCTCCCGGTTTTTTTGCTTTTGCCAGCAATTCCTCTTTGGTCACTTTGCCTGTCATATTTCATCCTCCTTATATCAGATTCGTCTCACGATGCAAAAGACAAATTCTCACAAAAAAAATTATGCGTAAAGAATGACTACTTACTCACCCTGATAAAAGGTAAAGCATCAGAGAGAACCAATCATCCTTGTTGCACCATACCCCCAGAAAAGTGGGGCAAACAAGCGTTCACCGTGGGCGCAGACGCCACACTCATGGCGAACCTCATCACCTCACTACTGCAATGCATAGAGCACTGCAAATCAATCTGCTACACCACACAAGCAACATCTACCTCAACACATGGCAACCGTTGATCTCATCCTGCGTTCCTTTGGCAAGATCAACGATGGGCGTCTCACCTGAGTTGACTACTTTATCGACTGAGAAGGCAAGGCAATCCCTTCTTTTTGTTTAGTTCCTGGATTATGTTGTAGACTTCTACCGCTTTGGGTCCTGCCTTCTTGATATACTCTATGTACTATCACATGCTACGCTTCTACATTGTCACCGCTCTCCTCAGGCTGCCTAAAAACTCTTCTTCTTGCAGTAACATGTTTCAACCATTTTGACTTTTCAGCATTAGGTTTTAGATGCTCATTATTGTTCAGGCTGACAGCAATATAATAAATGCTACAATATTATTTGTCAATATGTTAAATTGCGCTTGTTAAATTGCGCTTGTTGAAATGCGCTTGTTAAATTGCGCTTGTTGAAGAGCCTGTTGCATAACCCCTTCAT